>JAEUQQ010000071.1 GCA_016789685.1 Acidobacteriota bacterium
AACCCGAACGCCAGCGGCTCACACGCGAGTTCTCGTCGCTGGCCCTGTCGCCCGACGGGAAGAAGGTCGCCTTCGTCGCACGTGGCGACATCTACGCCGCGTCGGCCAGGGACGGCGGCGACGCCGCGCGGGCCACGACGACGGCGGGCGTCGAGAGCCACGTCGCGTGGCTGCCTGATTCACGGCGCCTCGTGTTCTCGTCGCTCGAAGCCGCGAGCCGGCGGATCGGCGTGTTCGATTTCGCCGACAACACCACCGCGTGGCTCACGCAGGGACACAACGACTACGCGCCGGTGGCCGCTCCCGACGGGAAGCACGTCGCCTTCGTGCGCGATGGGCGTGAGTTGCACGTCGTGAACCTCGACACCAGGGTTGACCGCGTCGTTGCCACGACGCACCTGGCGGGGTCGCTGACCGAGAGCCGGCCGGTGGCCTGGTCGCCTGACGGCCAGTGGATTGCGACGTTCGTGCTCGGCGCCAAGGGCTTCATGAATGTCGGCCTCGTGCCCGTGACCGGCGGCGAGGTGAGGATGGTGAGCGCGCTACCCAACATGTTCAGCGACTCGCTGGCATGGTCGCCAGACGGACGCGCGATCTTCTTTACAACGGGGCAGCGGACCGAGGACGGTCACGTGGCGCAGGTCGACCTCACGCCCCGCGTGCCTCCGTTCAGGGAAGACGCGTTCCGCAAGCTGTTCGAGCGCGACAAGGAACCGGGCACGCCATCGCCATCGCCGACGCAGGCCCGGCCGACACCTGCCGGCCCGGCCGCGCCAGAGCCTCCGGCCCCGACTGCGGCAGCCGCAGGATCGCCGAAGCCGGGCGCGTCAGCGCCCAGGCCGACAGAGATCGTGTTCGATGGCATCCTTCGCCGGGTCAACCTGCTGCCTGTGGGCCTCGATGTGGCCGATGTCGTCGTCGCGCCAGACGGGAAGAGCCTGGTCGTTGCCGGCGAAGCCGAAGGCCAGACCAACCTCTACACCTTTTCGATCGACGACGAGGCGCGCGAGCCCGCCACGGCGCGGCAGATCACGAGCACCTCGACGGGCAAGTCGTCGATCGCGATCGCCGGAGACGGCAGGGACGTGTTCTTCCTCGAGGAGGGACGCATCGCCACGGCGTCGATCGAGAAGCGCGAGGCGCGCGCGCTGGCGGTCACGGCGGAGTTCGAGGCCGACTTCGCCCGCGACCGGATGTCGTTGCTCGACCAGGCGTGGTCGATGCTCGGCGAGCATTTCTACGATCCGAAGATGCATGGCGTCGACTGGGCCGCACAGCGGGCGCGATTCGCGCCCGTCGTCGCAGGCGCCGCCACGCACGACGAGTTCCGGCGTGTGATGTCACTGATGATCGGCGAACTCAACGCGTCGCACCTCGGGATCAGCGCGCCACCGGGGCAGGGTGGTGGCTCGACCACGGGCCGGCTGGGGATCTCGCTGGACGCGCAGGCGTACGCCGCCGATCGCGCGCTGCGCATCGCGGCCGCCGTGCCGCTCGGCCCCGCCGCGCTGGCGCGCCTCGGGCCGGGTGACATCATCCTCGCCGTCAATGGCGAGCCGGCCGGGGCAACGGCGTCGCTGCCGCGACTGCTCGACGGCACGATTGGCAAGCGCGTCGTGCTCTCGGTGCGTTCTGGCGCGGCGACGGCGCCACGCGACGTCGTGATCAAGCCGATCGACCTGGCGGCCGAGCGCGGGTTGCGCTACCGGGCCTGGGTCGACGAGCGCCGCGCCTATGTCGAGCGCGTCAGCAAGGCACGGCTCGGATACGTGCACATGCCCGACATGGGCGCGGGCTCGCTGGCGCAGCTGTACCTCGACCTCGATGCCGCGCAACACGGCCGCGACGGCATCGTTGTCGACCTGCGCAACAACAACGGTGGATTCGTGAACGCCTACGCCATCGACGTCTTCGCCCGCCGGCCGTACATGTGGATGACCGAGCGCGGCCGGCCAACCGCTCCCGCGCGCAGCGTCCTCGGCCAGCGCGCCATCGAGCGGCCCTCGGTGCTCGTGGTGAACCAGCACTCGCTGTCTGACGCCGAGGACTTCACCGAGGGCTACCGTGCGCTGAAACTCGGTCCCGTGGTCGGCGAGCCGACGGCTGGCTGGATCATCTACACGTGGAACACGCGCCTGTGGGATGGCACGACGCTGCGGCTGCCGCGCATGCGCATCGACGGTGCAGACGGCAGGAACATGGAGCTGTCGCCGCGGCCGGTCGACATCGCCGTGTCACGGCGCCCCGGCGAAGACGCCGAGGGCGTCGATTCGCAGCTCGACGCCGCGATCAAGGCACTCCTCGACCAGGTTCCCGTGAATCGCTGATCGCGTCGCGTTTCCGGGCACGGCCCGCCGTGGTTCGACGCGCGGTGACCGATGGTGGGCGGTTCGGCCCTGGGAGCCGCACGCGTCAGCCGCGGCCCTTCCACTGCGTCATGCTCTTCGTCGCGCCGAGGATGCCGGCGGTGATGTAGAACAGACGCGATGGCAGGACGCCCTTCAGCAGCGGTGTGACGGCGACCAGCCACGGCGTCCGCACGGTCTCGGTGTTGGCCAGGACGGCCTGCACGGTCTTGTCGCCAAGGCGTTCGGCGGTGAGCATGCTGGTGAACCGCGGTGGGCGAGCGCCCTCGAACAGGCCGGTGCTCACGTAGCTCGGGCACATCGTCGTCACGTGCACGTGCGAGCGTCCCTGCTGCTCGAGCTCGAGGCGCAGCGACTCGCTGAATCCGATGACCGCCCACTTGCTCGCGGCGTAGGTTGTGCCGTACGGGAGGCCGATGTAGCCCGAGGCACTGGCGATGTTGACGATGTGCGCGTCCTGGCGGCCGATCAGGTCGGGCAGGAAGACGTGGGTCATCGCGACGAGCCCCTCGACGTTCACGCGGAACGTCGTCGCGTGCTTCTCGATCGGCACATCGAGGAACGGCCCTCCGAAGACGACGCCGGCGTTGTTGACGAGCACGTCGATGGGGCCCCCGTCGGCGTGGATGCGGTCGCGCACCGCCCGCAGGCCGGCGACATCGGTGACGTCGGCGCGGTAGGTGGCCACCGACGCGGCCCCGGGCATCGCGGTCGCGACCGCGGCGAGCGCCGCGTCGTCGAGGTCGAGGATGATCATGTGCGCCTGGTCGCGCGCGAAGCGCTGCGCGATGGCCTGGCCGATACCCGACGCCCCGCCGGTGACGAGCACGCGCTTGCCCTGAATCGTCTGCACGGTCGATCCTCCGTGAGACACGATACAGCCGCATGCCGCTATGCGGCAAGCGGGATGCCGCAATGCGGAAAGTCCGCGCGGCGGGGGCCACGCCGGACCGCCGGTCCGTCAGGGTTTGACACGAACGCCCCTGCAGCGACACTCTTCCCTCGCCGCCATGGATCCCATCACCCTCGCCGTCCTCGTCCTCGTCGTCCTGGTGCTCGTGCCGGTGGTCGTCATCTGGCAGAAGGGTCGGTCATTCGCGCAGGGTGACGTGTTCCGCGCGAGCCGCCTGAGCGCGGGCAACCGGCTGTTCCCGACCCAGGTGCTGATCACGCCGCAGTCGGTGGTGCACTTCACGCCACAGTGGATCGGGCGCCTCGAGCACTCCATCCACATGGCCCACGTCGCGTCGGTGTCGATCGACACGAACCTGATGTTCAGCGATGTGTACATCGAGACGACCGGCGGCACGACACCCATTCACTGCAAGGGCCACAGCAAGTCTGACGCACTCGAGATGAAGCGCCTGATCGAGCAGTACCAGACGTCGTACTACCAGCAACGTCCCCAGGAGTCCGAACCGCCCCAGAAGTAGCCCCCGCGCCGCAGCAGGCACCCGAGGGCCCGCCCCGCCGTGGCGGGCAGCGCCGGGGCCTGCCCGCCGTAGCGCGCAAGCGCGAAGGCGGGATACACTCCCCTCCGACGCTTGTCGCCCGGAGGTCATTGCACAGTGCCGCATCGCGCACCAGGTTCGCCCCAGCACGGTCGTAAGAACTACCTCAGTGGTCGTCCCATCCGCTACTACCGCCCCAAGGGCAGCGAGCAGGTGCGCGACCTCGTCGAACACGGCTTCCAGGCGTTCAACGCCGGACGGCTCGGCGAAGCCTGCCGCATCTACTCCGAGAAGATGCTGTCGGCCGAGCACGACACGACGATCGGGCTGACGGTGGCCGGCGCGCTGACGCCCGCAGGGCTCGGCGGGTGCGTGATCGAGCTGATCGATCGCGGCCTCGTCGACTTCATCATCAGCACGGGCGCGAACCTGTACCACGACCTGCACTACGCGCTGAACTTCACGCTGCATCGCGGCTCGCCGTTTCTCGACGACCGCGAGCTCTACGAAGACGGGATCATCCGCATCTACGACGTGCTCTTCCCCGCGACGGTGCTGCTCGAGACCGATGCCTACGTGCGCGACTTCCTGGTGCGCGGGGGCTTCGACAGGCCACTGAGCACCGCCGAGTTCCACTACCGGCTCGGGCTCGACCTCCTCGACCGCTACCCGGGCTGCGAGGAGCACTCGATCGTGGCGCGCGCCGCGAAGCTCGGCGTGCCCATCTACACCTCGTCGCCGGGCGACAGCTCGATCGGGATGAACGTGGCCTGGAACGAGCTGATGCGCGACAGCACGTTCATGATCGATCCGAACAAGGACGTGAACGAGGTCTGCGCGTTCATCCTGGCGGCCGAGAAGAACGGCTGCGTGATCCTCGGCGGCGGCTCGCCCAAGAACTTCTACCTGCAGGGGCAGCCGACGCTGTGGGAGGTCTACGGCATCCCGAAGGGCGGCAACGACTTCTTCATCCAGATGACCACCGACCAGGTCGTCTGGGGCGGGCTGTCTGGCGCCACACCGTCCGAGGCGGTGAGCTGGGGCAAGGTCAACCCCGGTGTGCTGCCCGACACGGTCGTGACCTATTGCGACTCGACGATAGCGTTCCCGCTGTTCTGCGAGTACGCGCTGGCGTCGCCCAACAACAGCCGTCCGCTCAAGCGGCTGATGCACAAGCGCGACGCGCTCGTGGCCGACCTCAAGCGGCAGGCCCTCGAGGCGCTCGCCAGCAAGGGCGCCGAGGGCAGCCACGAGGGCTGACGGCCGCGCGGAGGTGGCATGGGGACGCTGTCGACCGAGCTTGGCGCCGCCCTTTCGCACGCCTCCGGACGTCCGCGTGTCTACGCAGACGCGAACCTGCCAGCGCGTTCGGTGGCGTTCATGCGCGACGACCTCGGCTGGGACGTGTTCTTCGTGATGGAGCACGACGACCTGCGACGCGCACGCGACACGCACCATTTCGCGCTGGCGCGGCAGATGCACCGTACCCTCGTCACCCTCGATCGCGACTACAACGACGATCGACGGTTCCCGCCGACGCACAGCGGCGGCGTGATCGTGTTCTCGGCGCCCGACGAGCGGGCGCTGTGCCTGTTGCTGCGCCGCGTCGACCGCCTGCTGCTCAGGCCTGCCGGCGCGCCGCGCGCCACCCTGCCGCTCGATGGCCGCAAGCTGCAGGTGCATCTCGACTGGTCACCCGTCCGTCCTTCGCCATGAGCCGCGTTCTCAAAGGTGCCACCTTCGTCCTTCCCGATCGCCTCGTGGCCGACGGGGCCCTCGCCATCGGTCACGACCTGATCGAGGGCATCGGCAGTCACCTGGTCCACGGCGCCGCCGATGTCGTTCTCGACCCGCGCTGGCTCGTCGTGCCCGGCTTCGTCGACGTGCACGTGCACGGCAGCCTGGGTGACGACGTGCTCGATCCGTCGGCGCCGGTCAGGCAGGTGGCGAGGCACCTGCCACGGTTTGGCGTCACGGCGTTCTGCCCGACGACCGTCGCGTGCGAACCCCAGGCGCTTCGCCGGGTCCTCGACGCCGTCGCAGACGTCCGCCGGATGCCCGAGGCGTCGGGGGCTCGCGTCCTCAAGGCGCACCTCGAGAGCAACTTCATCGCGCCAGACTACCGCGGGGCCCAGCCACTCGACTGCATCCGGAAGCCACCCGCGGCTGCGTTGTCGCCCGGTGACGCCTCTGCGCCTGCGTTCACGGGACAGGATCTGCGCGACGAGATCGCGCGGCATGCCGACGAGGTCGGCATCGTCACGCTCGCGCCCGAGATCGACGGGGCCCTCGCCCTGATCGCCGACCTGGTGTCGTGCGGGCACCGCGTGTCGATGGGGCACTCCGGGGCCGACTACGATGCGGCCAGGGCCGGGATCGCGGCCGGTGCCTGTCATGCGACCCACCTCTTCAACAGGATGCCGCCGCTCAGTCACCGCGCGCCCGGGCTGATCGGGGCGGTGCTCGAGAGCGATGGCGTCGCGAGCGAGATCATCTTCGACGGGCACCACGTGCATCCGGCCGTCGCCCTTGCGGCCATGCGGGCCAAGCGTCCAGAACGTGTCATGGCGATCACCGACGCCTCGTCGGTGGCTGGGCTGCCGCTGGGCTCGACGGGAAATCTCGGGGGGCGCCGCATCACGGCGCACCACGATCTTGCGCGGCTCGACGACGGCACGATCGCCGGCAGCGTGCTGACGATGGACCGGGCCTTCCGCATGCTGGTGCAGCAGATGGGCGTGTCGATCCTCGATGCGGTGAAGGTGTGTTCGACGACGCCGGCGCGTGAACTCGGGCTCGACCAGCAGGGGGCGATCGAGGTCGGGGCGTTCGCCGACCTCACGGTGCTCGACGAGGACCTGCGGGTGGTGATGACGCTCGTCGGGGGCCACGTCGCCTACACGCGACAGTGAGCACCCGCGCCGCCGAACCCGAGGCCGCCCGGCGCGACGCCCGGTCGCACACGCGTGGGCCAGGCGTCCCGGAGTGCGACCCTGGGCACGATTCAGATCGACGTGCGCTGCGCCGACCGCAGCGACGCGTAGTCGGTGGGGTCGTTGATCCCCGCATCGATGAACGCATCGTGGCGCTCGCGGCACTTGCTGCACGCCCCGCAGTGCCGGCCCGCCAGCGGGCTCATGCACGAGAGCGTCAGCTCGAAGGGCACGCGCAGCTCGGCGCCAAGCCTGATCACGTCGGCCTTCTCCATCTCGCGGAAGGGCGCCGCGATCGTGAGGCGGCGATCGAGCCCGAGCGACACGGCGCGCGCGAGCGCGTCGAAGAAGTCGGGCGTCGCGTCGGGGAAGGGATTGCCGGCGAGCGGACCGATCACGATGCGATCGAGCGCGTGCTGTGCGCAGTACACCGCGGCCTTGGTGAGCAGCACGAGGTTGCGCCCGACCAGGTACACATCTTCGTCGGGCGTGAAGTAGCCCGGTGCGCGTCCCTCGACGGCCCAGTGCGTGTCGGGGTACACATCGCGCATCGTGAACGCGAGTTCCGCGACCGGTTCCACGCGTCCGCGCAACGCCGGCGCATCGACGAGCCGGGCGAGCAGGCGCCGCTCGTCATCCTCCCAGGCGAGCCCCACGCTCACGTAGATGGGCGTCGTCGGCCCGCGACGGGCCTCGTGCGCCAGCAGTACTGCCGAGTCGAGTCCCGCCGAACACAGCACCGCCGTCCTCGCGCCGTCGTGATGCCGATCGTTTCTCATCGTCTCCATGAGACGCCGTCCCTGTCGGATTCGTTACGCCCGCGTGCCGGATCGCGCGCCAGGTGCCCATGAAGCGCTACGTCCTCGTCGTCTTCGATCTCGATGGTACGCTCGTCGACTCCCGCCGCGATCTCGCCGACAGCGCCAACGCGTTGCTCGCCGAATACGGCGCCGCGCCCCTGCCGGTCGAGGCGGTCGCCCGCATGGTGGGCGAGGGCGCGCGCGTGTTACTCGAACGGGCCTTCGACGCGGCGGGCCTCGGCGCGCTTCCCGCGGCGGCGCTGCCGCGGTTCCTCGAACTCTACGACGAACGCCTTGACGTCCACACGCGCCCATACGACGGGGTCGAGCGGATGCTGGACGACGTGGCGTCGCACTGCGCGATGGCGATGCTCACGAACAAACCGCAGCATCACACCGTGTCGCTGCTCGCGCGCCTCGGTCTCGATCGCGTGCCCTGGCAGCACGTGATCGGCGGAGACGCCGCGTTTCCGCGAAAGCCCGATCCCGCAGCCCTCGAGTGGCTCGTCACGACGTGTGGCGCCACGCCATCGACGACGCTGATGGTCGGCGACTCGCGCATCGACCTCGAGGCCGCACGCGCGGCAGGTACCGGACTGTGCCTGGTGCGCTACGGGTTCGGCTTCGCGCAGGTCGACCCGTCGCTGGTGCGCGGCGACGATCATGTCGTTGACCGCGCCGGCCAGATCGTGGACCTGATGACCGGCGCGTAGCGCCCTCGCCGACGCGTCGCGGCAGCGAGGGCGTGAGCCCGTCTTTCCCTACAGCAGGTACGCGAGCGCGAAGCCGACCTGGGCGACGAACATCATCCGGTACATGTGCGCCCACGAGACGTGGTTCTCTTCGACGGCCAGGTCCTCGGGGCGTCGCAGCATCAGGTAACAGACATACGCGCCGTACAGCGTCATGCCGATGCCGAGGGCCACGAGCAGCGAATAGTGGCCGGTCAGCACGCCGGTCTGCGCTCCGACGATGATCATCAGGAAGGGGACGATGAACGAGGGCGAGATCATCCACGCCGCGCGCGAGACGCCGTAGACGATCGGCAGCGTGCGGCACCCGCCACGCTCGTCGCCCTCCATGTCGGCGAAGTCCTTCGTGGTCGAGGCGCCGAGGAGGAACAAGCCGAAGATGCCGCCGATGAACCAGGGTTCGAACCCCATCGCCGTCTTCACGCTCGTCCAGCCGGCCACCTTGAGCAGCACGCCGCGCGGGATGGCGATCGTGACGTTCGCCCACACGCCGAGCCGCTTCGTGCGGAACGGCGGCGCCGAGTAGAGGAACGTGATGATGGTGGCGACCACGACGATCCAGAAGCACTCGTGGCGTCCGCCCGGCGCGATCGACCACGCCAGCACCCACGCGATCGCGTAGGTGATCCACGTGAAGACCCACGCCTGCGCGATAGTCAGGCGTCCGCTCGTGAGGGGCCGCCTGGGCTTGTTGATGCGGTCGATCTCGAGGTCGTAGATCTGGTTGAGCGCGTTCGAGGCCGCGTTGAGCACCGCCGCCATGAGCGCGCCGATCAGGGGGAAGGTGAGCGCGTCCCACGTCAGCGCCTCGCGCGGATGCGCGCCGATGGCGGTGAGGCCACCAGACAGGAAGCCCAGCGCCGGGGCCACGAGCGTGAACGGGCGCGCGAACTCGAGGTACGTGGCCAGCGAAGGCGAGGGGGTCGGCGTCGAAGCGGTGGGCGAAGACACGGTCAGCGGCTCAATGCTACCGCGATTGCCGCGGCGGCGGTGGTGTTGAGGAAGTTGAGCAGGTCGTTGGTCAGGTAGCCGCGTTCCTCGAAGTTCGCGGCCAGGAGCGACTCCACGAGGGCACCTGCCGTTGAGGCCACGACCACGAGCCCGATCTGCGAGGTCGTGATCAGTCCCAGCCAGGCGCCGCATGCCGCGAGCACGGCCGCCCCGACGGCACCGGCCACCGTGCCGGCGACAGACATCGCCCCGGGGGTTCCCGGCGGCACGCGTGACAGCGAGCGCACCGAGAACGTCGTGCCTCGCATGGCCTTGCCGACTTCGCTGGCGACCGTGTCGCTCGCGCCAGCGGTCAGGCCGACGACGACGATGAGCAGCGCCAGCGGCGTGTGGGGCGTGGTCGCCGCCATGATGGCGCCGATGGCCGCGACTCCGCAGTTCGCCAGGGCGTTGCCGGCGCCGCGCCGTCCCTCGCGCTCCTCGGCGATGCCATGCGATCGCTTGCTGCGCTCACCGAACTTCGAGCAGGCGGCCGCCGCGACGAACGCCGCGAGCAGCATCAGCCATCCCGCCGCCCCGGCGCCGAGGGCGAGGGCGAGACCCACGACGGCGCCGGCCAGGGCGCCACCTGCATCGACCTGCCGTGCGCGCATCACGGCGGCCGCGACGATGGCGTTCACCACGAGGGCCGGAACGATGCGTTGGGCGACGAGGGGCCACGACGCGCTCACCGATCCTGCATCGATCAACGACGCGCACCACAACGTAGCCGCGGCGCTGAAGGTCACCGACAGGTTGTCGTCGATCCGGAGGTCGATCGACTCCACCAACCCGGCGACGACCGCGGCGGCGACAGACGCCCAGGCCGCGAACGCTAGGCCTGGCGGGGCCGCGACCGCGGGCGCGCTCCAGCGGATCAACACGATCGATGCCGCCGCTCCCGCCACCGCGAACGCCAGGGTTCCCGCCACGCTCTTGCGCGGGTTCCACGGCCAGTGCGGGCCGTGCCGGCCAATCGCGCGGCCGGCCAGCGTGGCCATGCCGTCACCGACGGCCAGGATGCCCCATGCGCCGGCGACGAGATCGAGCCGGTGAGGCAGGCACGCGATCGTGATCAGCACCGCGATCGGATAGAGCACGATGCCGCCGGCGACCGTGCCCCGCGCTTCGTCGGGCCTGAACACCCACCGCCCGACCACGCGGGGAAGGATGAAGAGATTCATGACGACCGCTGACGCGGCCATCAACATCGCCTGCGACGGCGTCAGGAATCGCAGCAGGAAGGCGAGGCCGACCACGGCCATGTGCAGCAGCTTGCGGAGCGTCTCGGAGTACACGGCCTACGCTCCTGCCGCGGTGCCCAGCGTCGGCCAGGTCGCCGCCAGGCCATCGGCGAGCGGCGTGATGCGGTAGCCCAGGTCGCGGATCGCCAGGGTGCTGTCGACGGGCCAGTCGTGCTCGAAGACCTCGACCGCGTCTCGCGTGAGCAGCGGCATCGCGCCGGTCAGCCTCGCGCGCTGCTCCTCGCACCAGCCGGCCATGCGGGCAAGCGCAGGCGGCACCGTCCACGGAACGCTGATGGCGTGCGCCTCGCGCAGCCAGTCGAAGATCGCGCGCTGCGGGAGGTTCTCGCCGCCGATGCCGTAGCGCCCCGCGGGTGCGGGCGCATCCACGGCCGCTGCGTGTGCCCTGGCCACATCGTCGATGAACGCGAACGACCATGTGCGATCGGGACCGACGATTCCCGGCAGGCGCCCCTCGATGCGATCGCGGAGCAGGCGCGCCACGAGGTTCCCCTCGGTGCGGGCCCCAGGCCCATAGATCACGCCGGGAAACAGGGTCACGATCGGGACGCCGCGTGCGGCGACGTCGTCGGCAACACGCAGGGCGAGCGCCTTGGTGCGCTGGTAGTCGTTTGCAGCGATCGGTGTCGTGCGGCCGGCCGGCGGCAGCGCGAGGAACGACGACGTGTAGACGCAGCGGCGGGCACCGTGTCGCTGTACGGCTTCCAGGACGTGTCGTGTGCCCTCGACGTTGACGCGATCGAACACCGAGCGGTCGCGCGTCCAGACCGACACGAGGGCGGCGGCGTGGCAGACGACGTCGCATCCGGCAACCGCGCGGTCGACCGCGCCCGCGTCGCAGACGTCGCCGTCGATCCGTTCGGCGCCGATGCCCGACGCCGACGCGCGTCGCGCAAAGGCGATGGGCGTGTGGCCGCGCTCGCCGAGGGCCGCTACGATCGCGCGGCCCAGGTAGCCCGTGGCACCCGTGACCAGCACGCGCACGGCGTCAGGCCTGCCGGTGTTCGGCGCGCACCGTGGCTCGCCAGGCGTCGAGCAGGTCGCGCAGCGTGGTGTCGAGCCCGATCGTCGGGCGCCAGCCGGTGTCGCGCGTCAACCGCTCGTGCGACCCGAGGACGACCGGGGTGTCGCTGGGCCTGAGCAGGGCAGGGTCGGTGCCGATGTCGATCGGCACGCGCGCGAGCGCGTGCAACGTGTCGAGGATGTCGCCCACGCGCCCGGCCACGCCCGTACAGACGTTATAGACGGCACCGCTGTGCCCGTGGGCCATGAGTGCGATGTACGCGCGCACGGTGTCGCGCACGTCGGTGAGGTCGCGTCGGGCTTCGAGGTTGCCGACCCGCATCAGCGGCGCCTTGATACCGGCTTCGATTTCGGCGATCTGCCTGGCGAAGCTCGAGGCGAAGAAGCTCGGATGCTGGCGGGGGCCGATGTGGTTGAAGGCGCGGACGACGACCGTGTCGAGGCCGTCTTCGTCATGCGCGCGGAGGGCGAGTTGCTCCTGCGCGAGCTTGCTCAGGGCGTACGGATTGACCGTGCCGATCGGCGAACGTTCGTCGAGGGCCTCGGTCGACGGCCTGTAGACCATCGCCGACCCCGTGACGAGGATGCGAGACGCGAGGCGCTGTTGGCGCACGGCATCGAGCAGGTAGTGGGTGCCGCGCACGTTCGTGGCGAGTGTCATCTCGGCGGCACCGAACGACTGCCCGACGTGCGCCGCGCCGGCCAGGTGGTAGATCTCGTCGGGCGCGGCCTCGGCGAGGGCCTCGCCGACGGCGCGCGGGTCGAGCAGGTCGACGCAGCGCCAGGTCACGCGCGGGTCCTGCGTGGCGCCGAGCGAGCGGTCCCAGCCCACGATGCGGACGTCGGCCGGCAGGGCCTCGATCAGGTGCCCGCCCGCGAACCCGCTGGCGCCGGTGATGAGAATCGTGCGGGCCACGGCCTACCGCGTGCTCGTCGTGCCGGTGCCGCTCAGGGCCCCGAAGAAGTTCGAGAACGTCCCGATGCCCGCCAGCGAGAAGCCGATATTGAAGCGCTTGTCGCGGGGGATGCCGTAGTTGGTGATCAATCCCTGGAGGTTGAACGTCTGGTACTCGACCGTGATGCCGCAGCACTGGGCGTTGTAGAACGCGGTGAAGCGCTGCTGGTTCATGCGGTCGTAGAAGAAGTCGTAGCTGAAGGTGTACCCGCCGCCAAAGCGGCCGTCGGGCCGCCGGTAGCCGGCCGAGCCGTTCATGTAGGTGTACTTGTTGCTGCCGTCGGCCGACACGAACGTGACCCGTCGCTGGCTGAGGGCGCCGGTCACCTGCACCCCGCTCTGCGCGAACGTGCCAGCAGCGCTGAGTGTCGAAATCTCGCTCACCACGTGGTCGTACTCGATCCGCATCGTGGCGCCGATCTGCGCGCTCGGCCCGCCGCGGACGACCAGCGACACCGGCGAGAACTTGCTCTGGGCCTCGCCGTTGTAGAGGCTGCTCGTGTAGGCGCTGTCGTACGTGCTGGCCTTCTCGTCGCTGTAGTAGGTCTGCGCCACCGAGATGTTGAGGAACTCGCGCGACACGCTGCGCTCGGCCGACTCGCGCACCTTGGCGAGGAACCGGTTCGTCAGGCCGTAGTTGATGCGCGTGGTCCCCCCGAGCGTGTAGTCGTAGCTGTCGAGCTTGACGATCTGGTTGTACGAGTCGAAGTCGGTGACCCGCTGGATGCCGACAGTCGGCTCGATGACGTGCTTGAACTTCTCGGCGAACCCGTTGTTGGGCGTGTCCCAGATCCGCGTGAACACCGGGCCCACGATCTCGGCGCGCATGTCGACGTACCTGCGGAAGAGCGATTCCTCGACCTGCCTCCGCGAGAGGTCGAGACTCTCCGAGTACCAGGTGTTGCGGAAGGCGACCGACGAGTTGAAGGTCAGGAATGGCCACTTCGTCCAGGGCAACCGGAACGACGGGCTGATGTCGACGCGCGTCAGGCTGTTGTCGGTCTCGGTCGTCCCCGACTTCGCGATGCGCGCGATCGAGTAGTAGTCGCTGGCCAGCGAGAAGTACACCGGGGAGCCGAAGAGCTTGCGCGCCGCGCGGTTCAGGGCGATTCGCGGCTTGCTGCCGTAGACGGTCGAGTCGGTGGCGCCGTAGAAGAGCTCGCTGACGTTGTACGTGGCGCTGACCGAGTTGGCCCCCCACGTGCCGGCGACGTTGCCGCCGTACACGCGCTGCCGCCGCGACGCGTCGTAGAGGTTGTTGTAGTACGTCTGCTGCGTCGCGATGCTCGAGAAATAGTCGACGTTGGCGCGCGCCCGCAGGCCCGCGGGAAGCCGCTGCGACGCGCTGGCGCGGATCTCGTAACTCGTGCTGCCCGCCACGGGCGTCGTCGTGGTGCCGCTGCTGTACGTCGCGTCCTTCTGCTTGAGGACGTAGGCCTTGGCGTTGCCCTCGCTGCCAGGGGCGGCGATGTAGCGGAACTCGCTGCCGAAGCCCTGCCCGGCCTTGCTGTACAGGTCGTGGAAGAGCGTGGCGTCGGCGCTGCGGTTGATCGCCCAGAAAAAGGCGTTCGAGAGCGTCTGGCCGCGGATGATCGACGATCCGTACTGCGGCAGCAGGAACCCGGTGGCGCGGTCGTCCTCCTGCACCGGGTAGTAGAAAATCGGCATGTAGAACAGCGGAACGCCCTTCACCTGCAGCAGCGCGTTCTTGAGGATGGCGTACTTGTCGAGCGTGATCGTCGCGCTCGAGGCCGTCACCTCCCACCGCGGCGTCGGCTGGACGCAGGTCGTGAAGCCGCCCTTGCGGATGCGGTACTTGTCCTCGTCGAGCTTCTCGAGCTGCTCGCCGTAGAAGTACGCGTCGGGCTCCTGCGTCCCGAACATGCTGCGATCGACCTTCTCACCGAGCGTCAGCGTGCCCGAGGCGTTGTAGAAGGTGCCCAGGCGCGTCCTGGCGTTGAACACCATCCGGTCGGCCGCGATCCGGATCTCCTTCGACGCGTACACGACATTGCCGCTGGCCTCCATGTCGCCGGTGTCGGTGTGGTAGTCGACGACCTCGGCGAAGAAGCTCTGGCCGTCGCGCTCCATCTCGACGGTGCCGGTCAGGCGCCAGTGGGTCGCCGTGAGGCGCTCCTGCGTGAACTGCTTCGAACTCGAGAATCCCGGGATGGTCTGCGCGCCCGCCACGCTGGTCACGGCGAGGATCAGGGCGGCGCACGCGAGGAATCGTCTCATCGGTCGAATCACGGGATGTCAGGGCCGGGCAGGCGTTTTCTGGCCGGAAATTGGCCAAAGAATATCACAGGCCTCATGCCGGCCATGCCCCGCGCCGGCCCAGGAGCGGCAGCACGTCGCCCAGCAGGTAGATCGACCCGCACACCACCACGCGTGCCGTCGAGGCGATGCCCGCGTCGAGCGCGTCGGCCACGTCGGTCACGACCCGCGCGGCGACGTCGCAGCGCTCACGCACCAGCGCTGCGAGGTCGTCGGCCTCGCGCGCGCGCGTCGTCGAGGCCTGCGTGGCGATGAACGACGACACGTGCGGCGCGAGGGCATCGATCATCTCGCCGGCGTCCTTGTCGCGCATCACGCCCAGGACGCACGTGGCGTCGTTCCAGCCGATCTCGGCGAGGTACCCGGCGAGCGCGCGCGCACCGTCGCCGTTGTGCGCCGCGTCGAGCAGCACGTGGGCGCCCGAGGGCAGCGCGTGCATGTCGAGCCGCCCCGGCCACCGCGTCTCTGACAAGGCAGAGCGCACGGCGTGCGGCGCGATGTCGTGCGTGGGCACCAGGCCCTCGAGGAGCGCGACGGCGACCGCGGCGTTCGACACCTGGTGCGCGCCGCGAAGGCCCAGTGTCACGGCGCCGTAGCTGGCCCGCTCACCCTCGACGACCACCCGCGTCCGTCCGGCCGTGTCGCGGCCCTCGTCGAGCAGGCGCACGCGCTCACGGGCGTCGACGACCGGGCTCCCCGCGGCGAGCGCGACCCCGGCGATCGTCGCGCGGGCGTCGGCAGGCATCGCCCCGGCGACCACGGGTACCCCCGGCTTGATGATGCCCGCCTTCTCGAACGCGATGGCGTGGATCGTCGTCCCGAGGTGGGCCATGTGATCCATCGCAATGTTCGTGATCGCCGTGATCGCAGGCGTCACCACGTTGGTCGCGTCGAAGCGGCCCCCGAGCCCGACTTCGATCACCGCGGCGTCGCATCCGGCCTCGGCGAAGGCCACGAACGCGGCGGCGGTACAGAGTTCGAAGAACGTCATGGGCGCGCCGATCCGCCCGGCGTCGCGCTCGCGCGTCTCGACGGCCAGCACGCGCGAGACCGCGTGGGCCAGTGCATCGCTGTCGATGGCACGGTCGTCGATCGCGATCCGTTCGGCGAGGTCGATCAGGTGCGGCGACGTGTAGCGGCCGGTCCTCAGGCCCGCGGCCGCGAGACCGCGGGCGGTCATCGCCGTGACGGAACCCTTGCCGTTCGTGCCGGCGACGTGGACGACGGTGCAACGGCGCTCGGGGTGGCCGAGCGCCGCGCACAGCCTGCGCATGGCGTCGAGGCCGAGCTTGATGCCGAACTGCTCGCGCGCGAGCAGCGCGTCGAGGGCGTGCATGGGGAGGCCGGGCGTCGCCCTAGGTGGCGCGCGACGGAAGCATGAAGCGCAGCGCCGACGCGATGGCGGCCTTCAACTGCCGGCGATCGACGATGGCGTCGACCATGCCGTGCTCGAGCAGGAACTCGCTGCGCTGGAAGCCCTCGGGCAGCTTCTGGCGAATGGTCTGCTCGATGACCCGGGGACCGGCAAACCCGATCAGGGCCTTGGGTTCGGCGATGTTGAGGTCGCCGAGCATCGCGAAGCTTGCGGTGACACCCCCGGTCGTCGGGTCGGTGAGGACCGAGATGTAGGGCAGCCGCTCACGGTCGAGGCGCGCGAGGCCCGCGCTCACCTTGGCCATCTGCATCAGCGACAGGGTGCCTTCCATCATCCGGGCGCCGCCCGAGCACGACACGATCACCATGCCGCACCGGCGGGCGATGGCGCGCTCGATGCCGCGCGTGATCTTCTCGCCGACCACGACGCCCATGCTTCCGCCGATGAAGCTGTACTCCATCGCGGCAATCTCGGTGTCGAGGCCATCGAGGCGCCCCGAGGCGACGATCACGGCGTCGCGCTGCCCGGTGGCCTTGTAGGAGGTCGTCAGGCGGTCGCGGTAGGCCTTCGTGTCGGTGAAGCCGAGCGGATCGAGCGAGACCAGCTCGCGGTCATGCTCCTCCCAGGCTCCGTCGAACAGCGATCGCAGCCGATCGGTGGCCGATACCCGGAAATGGTGGGCGCATTTCGGACACACGTGGAGGTTGGCTGCCAGGTCCTTGTTGTAGAGGATCTCGGAGCAGTCGGGACACTTGATCCACAGGCCTTCTGGCACGCGGACCGGCTTTTCGACGGAGGGCGCCATCGGGCGCTTCTCGCGCTTGAACCACGCCATGGGCTGTTAAGCCTACTACAGCGCCCCGGGATCCGGGGCGATCAACGGGCGATCAGTGCTCGAGACGCGGGACGTAGTACCGCGTGCCGCCCGTCATGCCCTGGATTTGCCGCAGGATTTCATCGACCGCGGCGTCTGGCCAGTCGGGCTCGACCTGCGAGGTTTCGACGACGAGCAACGGCGTGGCCGTGTAGTGGAAGAAGAAGTGATTGTAGGCGTCGCTGAGCTCGCGCACGAACGCCTGGTCGGGCAGGGGGCGCTCGGGATGGGTCTTGCCCCCCTGCTTGACGCGCCGGAAGACGACGTCGGCCGGAGCCTGCAGGTACACGACGACGTCTGGCGCCGCGATGTCGCGCACGAGCAGGTCGAACAGCCGCTGGTAGATGAACAACTCGTTGTCGTCGAGCGTGACGTAGGCGTAGATCTTGTCGCGGTCGAACAGGTAGTCGCTGACTGTTGCCTGCGCGAACAGGTCGCCCTGCCTCAGCTGGCCCTGCTGGCGATGCCGCCCGAGCAGGGTGAACAACTGTGTCTGGAATGCCGCGCCGGCCCGCCCCGCGTAGGCGTCGGCGAGAAAGGGATTCTCGGTCTCGTCGAGTACGACCGAGGCATCGAGGCGGGTCCCGAGCCGGTCGGCCAGTGCTGACTTGCCGAGGCCCGGTGGTCCCTCGATGGCGAGGTACCTGAAGTCCACGCGGCGCACTCTAACCGTTCGACTCGACCGTGTCGAGTCGGCGCCGCCTCAGGCCGGCCGAACCGCCGATTCCCGCGTGCTAGCATGGCCCCGCGCCATGTCTCTTTCCTGCCGAACGCTTGTCGTGATGGCCGTCGTGGTCACCGCTGCCTGTGCCCCGCCGCCCGTGGTCACACCCCCACCTCTGCCGACGTGGGAAGAGAAACTCGCCGACATCCTGCGCCTCGAAGACGCGCGCATCCTGCGCGATCCGGCGCCGGTCGTGGCGCCCGCGGTGCCGGTGCTGCCTGCGCGTGGCCGGCGAACGCCGGTGCCCGCCGTGGCGCCGCCTCCACCGCCGCCCGACCTCACACGTCTCGTGGCCGACGGCGAAGCCCGCGTCCGGCGTCGTGCCGCGCTGGCGATCGGCCGCGTCGGGCTGCCAGAGGGCGCCGCGGCCCTGCAGGCGACGTTGCGCGATGCGGATCCCGAAGTGCGACAGATGGCCGCGTTTGCCCTGGGCCTCGTCGGGAACGCGGCCGCCGCCGCCGACCTGCGCGCCGCGCTCGCGGCTGACGCCGACCTGCGGGTGCGCGGCCGGGCGGCCGAGGCCCTCTCGAATCTCAATGACACCGAGGCGATCCCGGGCATTCGCGACCTCGCGGTCTCGATCGTGTCGAGCGGGGCCCTCGCGTCCATCGATCCCGACGACCTGTCGCCGACGCTGCCCGCCGCACCCGAGGCGTACCGCCTCGCGCTCTACGCGCTCGTGCGCCTCAAGTCGTGGGACGCCGTCGCCGCGGCCACGCTCGACGCCCGCGGACAGCCCGTCGCGCAGTGGTGGCCGATCGCCTACGCGCTCCAGCGCACGGGTGACGCCCGCGCGCTGGCACCGCTGCTCGCGCTGGCATCGTCGCCGGCCGTCGAGACGCGCGCGTTCGTCGCGCGCGGACTCGGTGCGCTCAAGGACGCACGGGCAGCGGCGACGCTGCTGACGCTGGCCGACCCGGCGACGCACGGGCCGCGCATCGCGGCGGCCGCGGTGCGTTCCCTTGGACAGCTTGGGCCGACGACGCCAGCGGTCGAGGCGCGGTTGCTCACGCATGCGCGTGACGCGCGTGCCGACGACAACGTGCGTCTCGAGGCGGTGGTCGCGCTCGGTGCGATTCGTGCCCGGTCGGCGACCGACACGCTGCTCGACATGACCGTGGCGCCGTGGGCATCGCTGCGCGCGGCCGCGATGCAGGCCCTGGCGGCCATCGACCCCGACACGCTGATCACGGCACTGTCGGGGCAGGATGCCGACGCCGAGTGGTCGGTACGTGCCGAGTTGGCCGCGACGCTGTCGACGTTCGAGCCCGAGCGCGGACTGCCGCTGGTGCGCCTGCTGGTCAATGACGCCGACGCGCGCGTGATTGGCCCGGCCCTGCGGGCGCTCGTGCGGCTCGGCGCCGCCGATGCCGAGACCGTCGTCGTCAGGCACCTGGCGCACGACGACGTGATGGTCAGGGCCGCCGCCGCGTCGCTCGTCGCCGAGAAGAAGTACGCGAGTGCCGCGGGGGCACTGGCGGCCGCGCTCGATCGCGCGAAGGCCGACACGCTGTTCGATGCCCGCGTCGCCGTGCGCGAGGCGATGGTCGCGCTCGCCCCGGCGCGCGCCGCCGACGTGTGGCGCGAGGGCCTGGCCGATCCCGAGTGGGCCGTGCGGCGCCACGCGGCCGACCGGTGGCGCACGCTCGACGCGGCGGCCGACGTGTCGCCGATGCGTCCGGCGCCGACCGGGCACGACGCGGCGTTCTACGCGGCGCCGTCGCTGGTGTCGCCGCCGTACTCACCGCAGCTCTACATCGACACGACGCGCGGGACGATCCAGGTGGAGCTCGACGTGATCCACGCGCCGGTGACGTCGCAGAGCGTCATGGCGCTGGCCAGGCGCGGGTACTTCGACGGGATCGTGTTCCACCGCATCGTGCCCAACTTCGTGGTGCAGGCGGGCGATCCGCGTGGCGACGGCGAAGGCGGGCCGGGGTATGCGATCCGCGACGAACTGAGCGACCTGCCGTTCCTGCGCGGCACGGTGGGGATGGCGCTGTCGTGGCCCGACACTGGCGGGAGCCAGTTCTTCATCACGCACGCCCCGCAACCACACCTCGACGGGCGCTACGCCATCTTCGGGCGCGTCGTGGCGGGGATGGAGGTCGTCGATCGGTTGCGCCGGTGGGACCGGATCGAGAAGGTGCGGGTGTGGGACGGCGTCGATCCGAGCGGCCTCCGCTGAGCAGTTGACGAACTCCCAAGGCCACGCCCGCCCTGAGCGAGCCGCACGATCGACGGCGAGTCGAAGGGGAGCGAGCCGCACGATCGACGGCGAGTCGAAGGGCTTAAACGCGAACGGGGGCGCTAGGCCCCCGCTCACGTTGCGCGATGCCTCGCGCAGCGAAGCTACTTCTTCTTCGCGGTCTTCTTGGCGGCCTTCTTTGCAGCCTTCTTCGCCATGGTGGTATCCCCTTTCAAGGGTTGGTTGGGGCCATCGGGTGCATCCCCGCGCTGGTCGTCCTGCCGATGCCGCCTGGCACATTCGGCGACGATGCCGGTGCTCCCGATTTCGTGCAACGCATTCCGGACTCCGCCGAAGATCGCGCGCCGCAGCGCCCGGAACAGCGGGGCGAGGGTGCGCTCACGCGCGCCTCGCGACGCAGACCGACGCGATCTACTTCTTCTTCGCGGTCTTCTTCTTGGCGCCGGCCTTGGCAGCGGTCTTCTTCGCCATGCGTCGTCTCCTTGGATGGCAGGGACGGTTCAATCCGAGTCGTGACTAGGTAGTCACAACAGGTGGATTGAGCGGTGCACCTGCATACAAGATGTAGATTAGGGACGACATGTGCGCGTGTCAAGCACAAATTCTGTGTCGTTGTCAAAAAGTTGAGAGGCTTGACAGGGCCGCGTGATCGATCCGCCGTCCACATCTTTCCACCCCTGTCAAGTCGTCGCGATCCCGTCTGCGCCGACGCGCGCAACATCGCGCACACCCCATGAATTCAGGGCGATCGTGCCGTGCCGGCACGCGTCGCGCGTGCCGCGCCGCGGGTGCCGCATCGCGTGCGCGCCGCATCGAAGCGGTGCCGTGGTGGCCGTCGTCGCGCCGCGCGCGTGCGCCAGGCGCAGGCGGCATCGCGTGCGTGAGGATGATGAAACGGACGTCAGCGGGCGGTGTCGGCGATCGTGCGCGCCCGTCGCGCGGCGTCGGCCCGTCGCGCCTCGTGCGCACCGAAGATCGACGACGCGCGTTCGTACAGCGTGCGCGCCAGGCGCGCGTCACGCGCCTCGATCGCGATCTCGGCGCGCGCGATGCACGCATCGGCCACGAACGTCGGGTGTGTGCCCGGTGGCTGCGCGCACGCGCGATCGAACACCGCCGTGGCGCGCGCGATGTCGTGGCTCGCGCGTGCCACGAGTCCGCGGCGATACAGCGATGGCGTGTCGGCCGGCTTCAGCGCGAGCGCGCGGTCGAGCGTGGCGCCCGCCGACTCGAACTGCCGGCGCTCGTACTGGCGGAGGCCGTCGATCGACAGCCGGCGCGCCTCGCCCTCGGCGGCTGCGACACGCGTGCGCTGAGAGGCGCGGATGCGCGAGGCGAGGTCGGTGGTGTCTGCGGGCGGCACCCTGGCCAGGGCCGTTGCGAACGCCCGCGTCGATTCGTCGCGGCGGCCCAGGCGGTCGTGCGCGAGCGCCAGGTGCCACCAGGCCCAGGCCTGCGATGCGTACGGTGCCGTCGCCCCGCTCGTCACCACCGTGTTGAGTTCGTCGATGGCCAGGTCGGTCTGCTCGAGCGCATCGAGCTGCCGCGCGATGCCGAGGCGCGCGCGTGCCTCGGCAAGGGGGGCCTCGTTGACGTCGCGCCGCAGCGCACGCCCGAGCAGCACGCGCCACTGCACGAGGCTCTCGGTGCGGTCGTGCACGTAGGTGTCGTTGATCTCGGCGATCGACTGCACGAAGAGCGGGTTGCGCGGGAACGAACGGTCGAGGCCCCGCAGGTAGTCGAGCGCCTTCCTGAAGTCGCGTTCGTACCACAGGTAGATCACGTGCAGCTGGAAGTCGGCCTCGCCGCGCATCACCTTGCCGCGCTCGCGTGCGCGCAGCATCCGCTGCAGTCCCTCGACCTTGTCGCCACCCGGCAGCAGCAGCAGGATGCGCAGGAACTTCGCCACGGCCGGCGCGATGTCGGCGTAATACTGGTACAGCCCGATGCCGAACTGCGCGTCGTCGAGCGCCGGGTCGAGCGCCAGTGCCCGCTCGAGCGATTCCTTGATCCGCTTGCCGTCGCGCGCCGCGGCAAGGCGCTCGAGGCGCAGCACGCGCCACTGCGCGCGCGCGCCGTACGCGCCGCCGAGGTAGAACCAGGCTTCGGCGCGGCGCGGTTCGCGCGCCACCCACGCCTCGTTGCGCGCAATCGCATCCTCGACGACGCGTGTGAATGCGCCGTCCAGGGCCCGGGAGTCGGGGTCGAGCTGGATGCGCCAGAAGATGCGGTTGGCGTCGAGGACGAGGCAGCCCTCGCGCGGGATGCCGGCGCACGTGGCGAGCGCTGCGCCCGCCGCGTCGAACTCGGCGTTGAGGATGCGCCCGTAGATGGCGGCGAGCGCTTCGGCGCCCTGCAGGGTCGGCGCGCCGCGCAGCGGCACCGCGAGCGCCGTGGCCAGCGCCGCGAGCAGCAGCAGCGCGGCCGGCGCGCGCCGGTGCGCCGCGCTACACGCTCGTGCGCAGCGACTGCTTCTCGTGGTGGCGCTCGAGCGCCAGCGCGACGAGACGATCGAGGAGCGTCGGGTAGTCGAGGCCACTTGCCGCCCACAGCTTCGCATACATGCTGATCGTCGTGAACCCGGGCATCGTGTTCACCTCGTTGACGAACACCTCGCCCGACTGCCCGTCGAGCAGGAAGTCGACGCGCGCCAGGCCGGCCCCGTCGACAGCACGGAAGGCGTCGATCGCGTGTTGGCGCACCTCGTCCATCGCCGCCGGCGCGAGTGGCGCCGGAATCAACAGCTTCGACCCGGCGTCGATGTACTTGGCCTCGTAGTCGTAGAACTCACGCGACGGGATGATCTCGCCCGCGACCGACGCCTCGACGTCGTCGTTGCCGAGCACCGCGACCTCGATCTCGCGTGCGTGCGGCACGGCCGCCTCGACCACGATCTTGCGGTCGTACTCGGCCGCCAGCGCGATCGCCTCGCGCAGGCCGTTGACGTCCTTGGCCTTCGAGATGCCAACGCTCGAGCCGAGGTTCGAGGGCTTCACGAACACCGGCAGACCCAGCGTGTCGATCACCCGGGCCACCACGTCGGCGGGGTCCGCGATCCACTCGCGACGCATGACGAGCATCCAGGGCGCGACCCGCAGGCCGCGCGCCGCGAACACGACCTTCATGACGGCCTTGTCCATGCCGACCGCCGAGGCCAGCACGCCGGCGCCGACGTAGGGCAGGTTGGCCAGTTCGAACAGGCCCTGCACGGTGCCGTCTTCGCCGTACGGGCCGTGGAGCACCGGGAACACGAGGTCCAGCCCGAGACCGCGGACAATGGCCGTGTCGGCCAGGTCGGCGTCGGCATCCCCGCGCGCCGGGGTGCGGTCGATGGCGAGCAGCGTGTCTTCGCCGGGCCGCGCGATCGGGTACACTTCGCGGCTCGCGCGCAGGTGGCGCGCGTGGTCGGAGCGCGACTGTTCGATGACTTCGGCGGCCGAGGCGGCCGTCGGCGGCCGTTCGGGCAGGCTCCAGCGACCGTCCTTTTCAATCCGGATGGCCACGGGGTCGTAGCGGGCCCGATCCAGGTTGGCCATGACGGCGGCTGCCGAGGCGAGCGACACTTCGTGCTCACCCGATCGGCCGCCGTAGACAACGCCGATACGCAGACGCTTCACGATGACGGGTCCTGTAGGGAATCGAAGGCGGGATCCACACGCGATCCGCCTGCGGAGTATACCGTAGTGAACTCGTTCGACTTTGCGATCACCCACCGGGACGGCGCGGCGCGCCGCGGCGTTGTCACGACGCCACACGGCGCGATCGAGACGCCGTGTTTCATGCCCGTGGGCACGCGTGGGGCCGTCAAGGCGTTGACGGTTGCGGATCTCGAGGGCGTCGGCGCGTCGATCATCCTTGGCAACACCTACCACCTGTACCTCAGGCCCGGGGATGCGCTGATTGCGCGCCGGGGCGGGCTGCACCGGTTCATCGGGTGGTCGCGGCCGATCCTCACCGACTCCGGCGGCTACCAGGTCTTCAGCCTGGCCGACCGGCGGGTCATCAGCGAAGAGGGCGCACGCTTCCGCTCGCACCTCGACGGCAGCCTGCACCTGCTCACGCCCGAGAAGGCGGTCGAGATCCAGGCCCACCTCGGGTCTGACATCGCGATGATTCTCGACGAATGTCCGGCCTACCCGGCGACCGAGACCGACACGCGCGCGTCGATGGAGCGGACGCTGCGGTGGGCGCGGCGCAACCGCGACCATTTCCTCCGGGTGCGGGCCGGCGAGACCGACGTGCTGGCGACCAACCCCGGGCAGGCGCAGTTCGGCATCGTCCAGGGCGGCGTCTATCCCGGGCTGCGTGCCGAGAGCGCACACGCGACGGTCGCGATGGGGTTCGAGGCGTATGCGATTGGGGGCCTCTCGGTGGGCGAGCCCCCCGACGTCATGTATGACGTGGTCGGCGCGACGACGCCCCACCTGCCCGACGACCGGCCGCGTTACCTGATGGGCACCGGGATGCCCGACGATCTCGTGGAATGCGTGGCGCGGGGGATCGACATGTTCGACTGCGTGTTGCCGACACGCAATGCGCGGAATGGCCAGTTGCTGACGCGGTGGGGACGGCTCAACATCAAGAA
The DNA here is from genome assembly GCA_016789685.1 of Acidobacteriota bacterium. GTDB lineage: Bacteria > Acidobacteriota > Vicinamibacteria > Vicinamibacterales > JAFNAJ01 > JAEUQQ01. The sequence continues at coordinate 24,580 of JAEUQQ010000071.1, forward strand.
GCGGCAGTATGCCGAAGACGATGGCCCCATCGACCCGGAGTGCGGCTGCTACACGTGCCGGACGGCGTCACGGGCCTACCTGCGGCACCTGTTCGTGACGGGCGAGATGACGGGCGCGACGCTCAACTCCGTCCACAATCTCTACTTCTACCTTGACACCATGCGGAGGATCAGGGACGCTATTTCGTTCGGATCGTTCGAGACATTCAGACAAGCGTTCCACCAGACGTTTTCCCGCCGCATCCTCGACGCATGACGCCTCTGGCCCAAGTTCCGTTCTCTGTCTTCGCCCTGACCCCGCCGCCCGACGGTGCCCCGAGCCTGTGGGTGCAGTTGGTCCCGTTTGCGCTGATCCTGGGCATCTTCTACTTCGTGATCCTGCTGCCCATGCGGCGGCGCCAGCAGAAGGTCGCGGCCTTCCAGTCGGCGCTCAAGGTGGGTGACAAGGTGATCACGACCGCCGGCCTGTACGGGTCGGTGACGAAGATCAACGAGGCATCGGTGCAGTTGCAGATTGCCCCCAGCGTCCGCATCGAGGTGGCCAAGGCCTCGGTGGGCGGGTACCAGGGGCAGGATCCGGTCGTACCCGATCAGGGTGCGCTCTAGCGTGCGCTTATGAACAGCAACCTCAAGTGGAAAGTCGTCGCCATCCTCGCGGTCGTCGCGCTGGCGGTGTTCTCGTTCTATCCGCCGCAGCAGAAGGTGCGCCTCGGCCTCGACCTCAAGGGCGGCGTGCACCTCGTGATGCGCGTCCAGACCGACGATGCGCTCAAGGTCGAGACCGAAGCGGTGGCCGAACGGCTCCGTGAGGACTTCACGACCAAGAACATCGCGTTCACGTCGATTGCCGCCGCACCGCCCAACACGGTGGTCGTCACGGGCGTGCAGAACGAGCAGGCATTCCGGGCCGCGTCAGACGAGATCACGGCGGCCGGCTACGATCGCAGCGGCGGGAGCGGGTCGTTCACCTTCACGCTCAAGCCCAACATCGAGCGCACGCTGCGCGACGAGTCGGTGACGCAGGCGCTGCAGACCATCGAGCGGCGCGTCAACGAACTCGGCGTGGCCGAGCCGATCGTCGCGACGCACGGTGCGGCCGACCAGATCCTGGTGCAGATGCCGGGGGTCACGGACGTCAACCGCGCCAAGGAGATCATCCGGTCGACGGCCCTGCTCGAGCTCAAGATCGTCGAGGGCGGCCCGACGAGCACCCGCGAGGCGCTGCTGCAGGCGACCGGCGGTGCGGTGCCCGACAACATGGAAGTCGTGCTCGGCGTCGGCGACGGCGTGAACGCGGGCGCGACGGTCTTCTACCTGGTGCGCAAGGTGGCGGCCGTCACGGGGCGCGATCTGCGCAACGCCCGGGCGTCGCTCGACGAGAACAACCAGCCTGCGGTGGGCTTCACGCTCAACAACGAGGGCGCGGCGAAGTTCGGGCGCGTGACGCAGGACAACATCGGCCGGCAGCTCGCGATCATCCTCGACGGCAAGGTGCAGAGCGCGCCGGTCATCCAGTCGCGCATCACCGACGAGGGCCGGATCAGCGGCGGCGCCGGCGGCTTCACGACCGACGAGGTGCAGAACCTCTCGCTGATGCTGCGGTCGGGCGCCCTGCCGGCCTCGCTCACCTACCTCGAGGAGCGCACGGTGGGCCCCACGCTCGGCGCCGACTCGGTGCGCGCCGGCGTCTACGCGTCGGTGGCGGGCCTCGCGCTCGTGGCGCTCTTCATGCTGGCCTACTACAAGGTGACGGGGATCAACGCGATCGTCTCGGTCGCGCTCAACCTGGTGATCCTGCTGGGCTTCATGGCCTACATCGGCGCGACGATGACGTTGCCGGGCATCGCGGGGTTCATCCTGACGATCGGCATGGGCGTCGACTCCAACGTGCTGATTTTCGAGCGCATCAAGGAGGAACTGGCGACGGGCAAGGGCGTGCGCCAGTCGATCGCGGCGGGCTTCGATCGCGTGTTCCTGACCATTCTCGACACGCACGTCGCGTCGCTGATCTCGGCGGCGTTCCTCTTCCAGTTCGGCACGGGGCCGATTCGCGGGTTCGCGACGACCCTCACGTTCGGGCTGCTGTCGAACGTGTTCACGGCCGTGTTCGTTTCGCGGACGCTCTTCGAGGTCATCCTCGGCAAGCGCGAAGCGAAGACCCTCAGCATCTAGGCGCGCGGTATCGAGGCGATCATGCAGATCTTCAGCAACACGAACTACGACTTCATCCGGTGGCGCTGGCACGCGATCGTGCTGTCGCTGGTCGTCATTCTCGGCGGCGTCGGCCTCATGGTGTCGCGCGGCGGCCTGCCGCTCGGGATCGACTTCTCTGGCGGCACCATCGTCGTCCTGAAGTTCCAGCAGGCGACCTCGGAAGACACCGTCCGCAAGGCCGTCGAGGCGATCCCGGGCGAGAAGGTCGTCCAGACCTACGGCGCCGCGGCTGACCACGAGATTCTCGTCCGCCTGCCACAGACCGGCAAGGAAGAGGGCTTCTCGCTCGAGCAGGGCGCCAGGAGCGTCGTCGACGCGGTTCGCGCCGCGAACATCGGCGGCTTCGAGGTGATCAGCACCGAAGTCGTCGGCCCCGTCATCGGCAAGGACCTGCAGAGCAAGGGCATCTACGCGACGCTCGCGTCGATTCTCGGCATCACCCTCTACATCGCGTTCCGGTTCCGCCCGAGCTTTGCCGTCGGCGCCATCGCGGCGACCTTCCACGACATCCTGGTCACCGTCGCCTTCCTGTCGTTCTTCGGGTACGAGCTGTCGCTGAACGTGGTCGCGGCCCTGCTGACGATTACCGGCTATTCGGTCAACGACACGATCGTGATCTTCGACCGCGTGCGCGAGAACACGCACGGCCCGAAGCGTGGCGCGCTCGAACAGATCGTCAACCTCTCGGTCAACCAGACCCTGGGTCGCACGATCATCACGGCCGGCACGACGTTCCTGTCGGTGCTGGCGCTGTTCCTGTTTGGCGGCGAGGTGCTGCACGGCTTCGCGTTCACCATGCTGGTCGGCATCATCAGCGGCACCTACTCGACCATCTTCATCGCGGCCGCGGTGGCCATCATCCTGAGCAACCGCACCGCCGCGAAAGAGGCGGCGGTGGCACCGTCGAAGCCAGCCGCGACGGCCAAGAAGGCCGGCAAGGCTCGCGCCTAGCCTTTCGTGACGTTCGTCTACGCGGCGCTGCTCGGGATCGTGCAGGGACTCACCGAGTTCCTGCCGGTCTCGAGTTCCGCCCACCTCATCCTCGCGCGCGCCCTGTTTGGCTGGGACGCCGACGCCTTCGGCCTTGCCTTCGACGTGGCCTGCCACGTCGGCACCCTCCTGGCCGTGGTGATCTACTTCTGGAACGATCTGTGGGCGATGGCCTGCGCCCTGCCCCGGGCTCTTGAGGCTGGCGAGGACGCGCGTCGCATCCGGTTGATCGTCGTCGGGACGCTTCCCGTCGTGGCCGTGGGCCTGCTGTTCGCCGACGCCATCGAGAACGGCCTCCGCTCGCCGGCGGTCACCATCGTCACCCTGACGCTGGGCGCCGTGCTGTTCCTCGTGGCCGAGCGGGTGCGCCCGGCGACCCGTCTGGCGAGTGACATCACGATGGGCGAGGCGCTCGCCTTCGGGTGCGCGCAGGCCGCCGCCCTCGTGCCCGGGATCTCGCGGTCGGGGGCGACGATCACGATGGGCCTGTTTCTCGGCGTCCGGCGTGCAGAGGCCGCACGGTTCTCGTTCCTCCTCGGGGTCCCGGCCATTCTCGCGGCCGCGCTCAAGGAGGGACTGCACCTGGTCGAGGTGGGCCTGTCGGCCGATGCTGCGCCCCTCTTCCTGGTCGGCATGGTGACGTCGGCGGTGGTCGGCTACCTCACCGTCAGGTTCTTCATGCGGTTCCTCGGGTCCCACCGCCTCGACGTTTTCGCCGCGTACCGGCTCATCCTGGCGGCGGTCGTGGTTGTCTGGCTGTTTGCGCGGTGATCACCAGCGGAGCGCTCGGGCGATGACGACGGCGATGCACTGGCTCCGGCGGCGATTCCTTGCGGGGTTCTTCGTCACGGTGCCCCTGGCCGTGAGCGTGGCCACCTTCATCTGGACCTTCCGCATCGTCGACGGCGTGCTGGGGCCCCTCGTGGCGCGCTACGTCGGGCGCCAGGTGCCGGGCCTGGGGCTGGCGGCGATCGTCCTCGGGGTGCTGGCGGTGGGCGTCTTTGCGACCAACGTCATCGGCAAGCGCCTCCTGCAGCGCACCGAGTACTACCTGCTCAAGTTGCCGGTGTTCAGCGCCATCTATGCGCCGGTCAAGCAGTTGGTGGCGGCCTTTCGGCCCGACAACGACGCGGGGTTCAAGCGCGTGGTGATGGTCGAGGTTCCCGGCCGGGGCTACGTGCTCGGGTTCCTGACGCGCGAGTTCACGGTGCAGCGCGAGCAGGCGAGCGAGGCCATGGTGGCGGTCTACGTGCCGACCAACCACCTGTATCTGGGCGACGTGCTGATCTACCCGCTGGGCAGCGTGACCTACCCGGATCTGACCGTCGAACAGGGCATCCGGATCTTCCTCACCGGGGGCATGGCGCTCGGTGCGCGCGTGTCGACGACGAGCCAGCCACCCCCCGAGGCCTGACGGGCGCCTTGATTTGTGACGAGCCCATGAGTACGATTCGGCGCTTTTTGTCGTTCCGGATCGATCCCGCATTGGAGCAACGAGTGATGAGTCGACTGACGTGCGAGGCCCGCCAGACGCGCCGCGTGACGCGCTGGACGTTCCTGCTGCTGTGTACCGTGATGGTGCTGGTCGGAGTGGCCGGCACAGGGGCGGTCGCGTTTGCGGCACAGCCCCACGACGGGGTGGCTGCCGAGCATGGTGCGGCGCCCCATCGTCCCGGAGGCGAGGTCAACATCCAGCTTCCGGACCTCAACCAGGGCGACTTCCTCGGGTTGACGGGGCACCAGATCCTGATGACCGGCCTGGTCGTGTGCGTGCTCGGCCTGCTGTTCGGGGCGTGGACGTACGGTGCGGTCAAGGCGCTGCCGGTCCACAAGTCGATGGCGGACGTCTCGGCGCTGATCTACGAGACGTGCAAGGCCTACCTGGTGCAGCAGGGGAAGTTCCTGCTGATCCTCGAGGTCTTCATCGGCGCGGTCATCGTGGCGTATTTCGCGCTCATCGGCTTCCCGGCGACGCGCATCGCGATCATCCTGCTGTTCAGCCTGATCGGGATTGCCGGCAGTTACGGGGTGGCGTGGTACGGCATCCGGATCAACACCCTGGCCAACTCGCGGACGGCGTTTGCGAGCCTGCAGGGCAAGGCGTTCCCGGTGTGCGACATCCCGCTGCGCTCGGGGATGAGCGTCGGCATGATGCTGATCTCGGTCGAGCTGCTGTTCATGCTCGCCATCCTGCTCTTCATTCCCGGTGAGTACGCGGGCGTGTGCTTCCTCGGCTTCGCCATCGGCGAGTCGCTGGGCGCCGCGGCGCTGCGTATCGCGGGCGGCATCTTCACGAAGATCGCCGACATCGGGTCTGACCTGATGAAGGTGGTGTTCAAGATCAAGGAAGACGACGCGCGGAACCCCGGCGTCATTGCCGACTGCACGGGCGACAACGCGGGCGACTCGGTTGGCCCGACGGCCGACGGCTTCGAGACCTACGGCGTCACCGGCGTCGCGCTGATCTCGTTCATCATGCTGGCCGTGACCGATACGCAGGTGCAGGTCCAGCTGCTGGTCTGGATCTTCATGATGCGCGTGATGATGGTGCTCGCCTCGGCGGGGTCGTACCTGGTGAACAACGCGATTGCGAAGGCGAAGTTCGGCGGGCTCGCGAAGATGGACTTCGAGGCGCCGCTGACCTCGCTGGTGTGGATGACGTCGCTGGTCTCGGTGGCGCTCACCTACGTGCTGTCGTACCTGCTGATTCCGACCCTGGGCGGGAACACGTCGCTCTGGTGGGAGCTGTCGTCGGTGATCACGTGCGGCACGCTGGCCGGCGCGATCATCCCGGAGTTCGTGAAGGTCTTCACCTCGACGAACTCGGGGCACGTGAAGGAAGTCGTGACCTCGTCACGCGAGGGCGGGGCGTCGCTCAACATCCTGTCGGGCCTGGTGGCGGGGAACTTCTCGGCGTACTGGCTGGGCCTGGCGATCATGGGCCTGATGGCGATTGCCTACGGCGTGTCGACGCTCGGGCTGACCGACAGCGGCATGATGAAGGCGCCGGCGATCTTCGCGTTCGGGCTGGTGGCGTTCGGGTTCCTCGGGATGGGGCCGGTGACGATCGCGGTCGATTCCTACGGGCCAGTGACCGACAACGCGCAGTCGGTGTACGAGCTGTCGCAGATCGAGGAGATTCCTGGCATCGCCGACGGCATCAAGAAGGAGTTCGGCTTCACGCCCGACTTCGGTGTGGCCAAGGACCTGCTCGAGGAGAACGACGGCGCGGGCAACACGTTCAAGGCGACGGCCAAGCCGGTGCTGATTGGCACGGCCGTGGTGGGGGCGACGACGATGATCTTCTCGATCATCATGGCGCTGACGCAGGGCCTGGTGGACGTGGAGGCGATCAAGAAGCTGTCGATCCTGCACCCGCCGTTCCTGCTCGGCCTGATCACGGGAGGCTCGACGATCTACTGGTTCACGGGCGCGTCGATGCAGGCGGTGACGACGGGTGCGTATCGGGCGGTGGAGTTCATCAAGGCGAACATCAAGCTCGAAGGGGCGACGAAGGCGTCGGTCGACGACAGCAAGAAGGTCGTAGAGATCTGCACGGTCTACGCCCAGAAGGGGATGTTCAACATCTTCCTCGGCGTATTCTTCTCGACGCTGGCGTTTGCGTTCGTGGAACCGTTCTTCTTCATCGGCTACCTGATCTCGATCGCGCTGTTCGGGCTGTTCCAGGCGATCTTCATGGCCAACGCGGGTGGCGCGTGGGACAACGCGAAGAAGATCGTCGAGACCGAGCTGAAGATGAAGGGGACGGAACTGCACGCGGCGTCGGTCGTGGGTGACACGGTCGGCGACCCGTTCAAGGACACGTCGTCGGTGGCGATGAACCCGGTCATCAAGTTCACGACCCTGTTCGGGCTGTTGGCGGTGGAGCTGGGGGTGTACCTGACGTCGGTGCAGGGGGCGCTGCTGGTGCACCTGCTGTCGGCGGGCTGTTTCGTGGTGGCCCTGGTGTTCGTGTGGCGGTCGTTCTACGGGATGCGGATCGAGGGGAGCAACGCCTGATCCCCGGCCGGGGTGGGCTGGTGCATTTTTTTCTGGCACACCCCGAGCCATCTACGCGGAACCGGTGTCTAAGGTTCCAGTCGGTTCGTTGACGAGCGTTAAGGCGCTGACTATAATCGCGGCTCTTCTGTTGGGTTCGAAGCAGACCGCACTGAAGCAGGGAGGGCAGGCCCGTGCCTCGTGAGATGTTCGGCGACGTGGTAAATCCGTCGATCAAGGTGGGATCGCGTCCGTGGTACTCGGTTCCCTTGTCGATCATTGCCCACGTCCTCATTCTTGGCGCAATCATCGTCATTCCGCTGATGGCGGCTGACGTGTTGCCCACCCCGCAGGCCGCGATGTCGGCCTTCGTGGCGGCGGCACCTCCCCCGCCACCCCCGCCGCCTCCGCCGCCCCCCGCGGCGGCCGCACCACAGGTGCAGGCGCCGGTGACCAACCCCAACGCGGCTCCAGTCGAGGCTCCGTCGGAGATCAAGCCTGAAGCACCCACGACCGGCCTCGGCGAGGGTGTGGAAGGTGGCGTCGACACGGGCGTTGGCGCCGTGGTGGGCGGCATCGTCGGAGGCGTGCCCGATGCGCCCCCGCCGCCGCCTCCGCCCCCGCCGCCGACCCAGCCGGTCCGCGTCGGTGGCAACATCAAGGCCCCGCAGAAGGTCAGGAACGTCAATCCGGTCTATCCGCCGATCGCGCAGTCGGCCCGCGTGCAGGGCGTCGTGATCATCGAGGCGACGATCGGTCCGAATGGGAAGGTGCAGGACGCGCGAGTACTGCGGTCGATTCCGCTGCTCGACCAGGCCGCGCTCGACGCCGTGCGGCAGTGGGAGTACACGCCCACCCTGCTGAACGGCGTGCCGGTGCCGGTCATCATGACCGTCACGGTGAACTTCACGTTGCAGTAACTCGCGTTTCGATGCACTGCCCGCCGGTGCCGCTGGCACGGCGGGTTCGGTCCAGGGTGGGGGCGACGGATTCCCGGAGCGCGCCGTCGCGGCCCCACGTCAGACTCATATGAGTCATAGTCACCTCCGGAGGGTGGTCAGCAATGGAGCAGGGTGGTCTGAATCTCATCGAAATGTGGAACCAGATGGGCGCCGTGGCCAAGGGCGTCGCCATCGTGCTGTTCATCATGTCGTTCTGGTCGGTCGGCGTCGCCGTCGAGCGCATCTTCACCTTCAACAAGGCCCGCCAGCAGTCGAAGCTGTATGCCCCGCAGGTTGCCAAGCACCTCAAGGAAGGCCGCCTGAAGGAAGCTATCGCGATGTCGGCGAAGCCCGAGTATCGCTACAGCCACCTGGCGAAGGTCGTGCTCGCCGGCCTCCAGGAATACCAGTTCCAGCAGGAAGCCAACGCCGGCCTGACCCGCGATGACCTGCTCGACACCGTGCGCCGCGCCATCCAGCGCGCGTCGGCCCTGACGGCCAATGACCTCAAGAAGGGCGTCTCGGCGCTCGCGACCATCGGCTCGACCGCCCCGTTCGTCGGTCTGCTCGGCACGGTCGTCGGCGTCATCAACGCGTTCACGGGTATCGCCTCGGCCGACTCGGCCGGTATCGGCGCGGTGTCGGCCGGTATCGCAGAAGCGCTCGTCGAGACCGCACTCGGTCTGCTGGTGGCCATCCCGGCCGTCTGGTTCTACAACTACCTGACGGGCCGCATCGAGTACTTCAACGTGGAGATGGACAACTCCTCGTCGGAGCTGGTGGACTACTTCATCAAGAAGACTGCGGCTTAGTCGCGCTGGAACGCCGGGCGCAGCGCAGGAGCGGGCTCAACACCCACTCCTGCGTGCCCGCACCGCAACAGCGTTCCTCGCAGGGAGACCACGACGATGTCAATGGATCTGGGTGGTGCCAAGGGTGGTGTCAAGTCTGACATCAACGTGACGCCGCTCGTCGACGTGATGCTCGTGCTGCTCATCATCATGATGCTCGTCGCTCCGATGCTCCAGAAGGGCGTGGACGTCAAGCTTCCTGAAGCGGGCAACACGGTAGACAAGCCAGAAACGCAGGAACAGACGGTCCTGGCCATCAAGGAAGACCAGAGCTTCTATCTCAACGGGCAACTGGTCGCCGAGACCGAACTGGTCCAGCGCATCAAGGACACCCTCGAGACCAAGAAGCAGAAGGTCGTCCTGATCAAGGGTGACACCGACGCGCCCTACAGCGCCGTCATGAAGATGATGGACCAGCTGCGCGCCGCTGAAATCGAAGACATCGGCCTCATCACCGAGAAGAAGAAGGATGGGTCCGAGGGAGGTGGCGAATGAGCGCTCGTAAGCACCACGGCGCCGACAAGGTCGTGAGCGCGGAGGTTCCACACGCGTCCTCCGACATGAACGTGACGCCCCTGATCGACGTGCTGCTCGTGCTGCTGGTCATCTTCATGGCCGCGCTGCCGATGGCGCAGAAGGGCGTGGACATCAACCTGCCCCTCGAGGCCAAGACCAAGGACACGCCGCAGACCGACTCCGATCAGATCGTGCTCGAATACACGGCTGACCGGGCCATCTCGATCAACAAGCAGGCCGTCACCATGCCCGAGCTCGAGTCGCGCCTCCGCACGATCTTCGAGCAGCGCAAGGTGAAGACCATGTTCATCGTCGGCGACGGCAGCCTCCGCTACGGCGACATCGTCGCCGTGATCGACGCCGCCAAGGGTGCCGGCGTCGAGAAGGTCGGCATCGTCACCGACGGCATGCGGCGGGGCGCCTAGTCCCGACGCCGCCTGGCGGAACGATCAACGTAGTAGTCGACCGGCCGGACGTCCTCATCGACGTCCGGCCGTTCGTGTGTACGCCCTTACGTACGCTCGCCTGCTGCCTGGCCACCCCCGCAGTCCCGCTTCCACACCCCCTCAGGCGTGGCTGTCAGACGCTCAGGCTCGCGGTCCCGCGCAGGCGTCGCGTAGCCGCCGGCGTTCGGGTGCCAGCGCGCAACGTCTTGCATCCATTGTCCCTGCAAGCCCCTGCAGGCCCTCGCAACCTCCCCCCGCCCACTTGCTCGACAACCCCGGTTGCCGCCACGACACCGCCAGCTGATGAGGGTCTGACCCCAATTCCAGCCCCTGGTCCCCTGCGACGGGCAGGAGGCCTTCGCTGCAACCACATCGGGCGGGCCGGAACGCTCAGGAGAGGCGCGAGTTGGCGCACTTGAGGCGCATCGAGGTCCTCGGGCAGCCGCCCTCGGCAGGCCGAATTGGGAGCCGAATTGGGGTCTGACCCGAATTGGCGCGGAACTGGATGAGAAACGCGGAATTCGACAACCCGTGTTGTCGAGCAGTGGCGTCCGGCAGGCGAAACGACAAACGGCCGGCCCCACATCTTGAGGGGCCGGCCGTTGCCAGACTTGCGCGTGCTGAGCGGGACGGGCGCTACTCGGTCGCGCCGGCTGCCTTCGCCTTACGAAGCTCGAGCGCCCGGGCCTGCATGGCCTCGGCGTCGGTCATCAGGGCCTTCTGCTTGGCGGCGTCCTTCTCGAGGCCAGCCTGCACGCGCAGGAGCAGTCCGCGATACGTGACCGCCTCGAGGTAGCTCGGATTGAGCTTGAGCGCCTGGTCAACCGCGGTCAGACCTTCGGCGGCGAACTGGGACTTCTGGGCGTCGGTGATGCGGAAGTCGCGGTAAGCCTTGTCCCAGAAATACGTGGCAATCGTGTAAAACGCCTCGGGATTCTCGGGTTCCTTGGCCGCGCGCTCACGGAGCGCGGCGACGGTCTTCTCGAAGTCGCCCTGCTTGTTGTAGAAGTCGGCCAGGCGGGCATAGATGGCTGGGTCGTTCGGATTGACGTCGCGGGCCTTGTTGAGCGCCGCTTCGGCCGCTTCGTAGTCACCCATTTCGGTCTTGAGGTTCGACAGCAGGATGTACCCCGTGGTGTCCTTGGGATCGACCGTGATGATCTGCTCGAGAATCGGCTCTGCGCGTTCGGGGTCGTTGAGCTTGGTGGGCCCGTAGACGTCGGCGAGGAAGTCGAGCGCCAACTTCTTCATCTTCGGGTCCTGCTCTTGCTGGTAGGCCTTGTTGTAGTACTCGATGGCCAACTCGATGTACTTGTCGTTCTCGGGCTGTCCCTGCTTCGACACCTTGTACATGTTGTCGTAGCTGTTGCCGAGATAGAAATAGGCCTGGGTCAGGTCAGGCTTGGCGGCCAGAGCCTCGAGATAGTGCTCTGCGGCCTTCTTGTAGTCCTGCGACGCATACGCGGCGTTGGCTTCCTTGAAGGCTTTCTTTGCCTTCAGCGTGTTGATCCACCCGCAGCCCGCCATCGTGCTCGCCAGCGCAAGAACAATGGCGACACGACCTGCCTTCGAAACCCTTTGCATGACTTCCCCCTGCGCCGTGCGCGTTCGGAGCGTTTCAGACGAGATGATCGAACCGTCGGATTAGACGACGTGGGAGCCAATCCGGGCGTGCCCTCACGCCGCAACCGCTCCGCCCAGCCGAAACCGCGCCAGTATAGTGAAGCTAGTCAACGCAGGCAAGCGATCCGACGTGTGTCATGGCGCTGCCTTGACCCTGCCCCGAGGCGGTCCCTATGATGGCCACTCGCGTTTCTGGTCCCGCACGACGACCTGAGGTATAGACACCACATCCCATGATTCGGTTCGAGGATCTCGTCGAGAAGGTCCGGGCCACCAACCCGGACGCCGACACGGAACTCCTTCGCCGTGCCTACGTGTTCTCGGCGATGGAGCACCGGGGGCAGGTCAGGCACTCCGGTGAGCCGTACCTCGTCCACCCCCTCGAGGTGGCCGACATCCTCGCTGACCTGCGCCTGGACGTGGTCGCCATTGCGGCGGGACTCCTCCACGACGTGGTCGAAGACACCCTCACCACCGTCGAACGCATCCAGGAGATGTTCGGTCCCGAAATCGCGCACGTCGTCGAGGGCGTGACGAAGCTGTCGGTCATCCCGTTTTCGTCGAAAGAGGAACGTCAGGCCGAGAGCTTCCGCAAGATGCTCCTGGCCATGGTCGACGACATCCGGGTCATCCTGGTCAAGCTCGCCGACCGGCTGCACAACATGCGCACCCTCGGCCACATGCCCGAGGAGAAGCGCGTCCGCATCGCCCAGGAGACGCTCGACATCTACGCGCCCATCGCCAACCGGCTGGGCATGAGCAAGATCAAGAACGAGCTCGAGGAACTGTGCTTCAAGCACCTCGAGCCCAAGGCCTTCGAGGCGCTGCGGGCCAAGGTCGATGCGCGCCGCAAGGAGACGGCGGGCATGGTCGATGACCTGACCCGCGTCATCCGGACGAAGCTCGACGAGGCCCAGGTCGAGTACGAGTCGATCGATGGCCGCATCAAGCGCCTCTACAGCATCTACCTCAAGCTGAAACGGCAGAAGATCGACATCGAGCAGGTCTACGACTTCGTCGCCGTGCGCATCGTCACGCGCAGCATTCGCGACTGCTATGCCGCCCTCGGGATCATCCACCAGACGTGGTCCCCGGTGCCGGGCCGGATCAAGGACTTCATCGCCATGCCCCGGCCGAACGGGTACCAGTCGCTGCACACGTCGGTCGTCAGCGACCGGGGCTTCCCGTTCGAGGTCCAGGTGCGGACCGAAGACATGCACCGCGTCGCCGAGGAGGGCATCGCGGCGCATTGGAAGTACAAGGAAGGCCGGGTCGGTGCGCAGCAGGACGAACAGTACTTCCGTTGGCTGCGCCAGCTCCTCGAGTGGCAGCAGGAGGTCAAGGACCCGCAGGAGTTCATCCAGAACCTGAAGATCGACCTCTATCCCGAGGAGGTCTACTGCTTCACGCCCCGCGGCGAGGTGAAGTCGCTGCCGAAGGGGGCGACCCCGGTCGACTTCGCCTACATGGTGCACACCGACGTCGGTCACGCCTGCGTCGGCGCCCGCATCAACGGCAAGATGGTGCCCCTGCGCCAGCGCCTGAAGAACGGCGACATCGTCGAGATCATGACGCAGGCAGGCCACAAGCCCAGCCGCGACTGGCTGTCGCTGGCCGTCACCTCGCGCGCCAGGAACAAGATCAAGCACTTCCTCCACCACGAAGAGAAGGCGCGTAGCATCGACCTCGGCCGGAAGCTCTTCGAGCGCGAGGCCCGGCGATTCGACGTCAACCTCAAGACGGTGCTCGACACGACTGCCCTGACCAAGGCCGCCAACGACTCCGGCCTCCCGCGCATCGACGACCTGTTTGCCGCCATCGGCTATGGGCGGATCGCGCCCCGGCAGGCGCTGTTGCGCATCGTGCCGTCAGACGACCTCAAGGAGAAGGCGCCTGACT
>JAEUQQ010000175.1 GCA_016789685.1 Acidobacteriota bacterium
TTCGACCAGTTGACGCTGCAGCAGGGCGAGGCAGGTATCGTGCTGCAGGCAGGGGGCCAGGCGAACGTCACGATCCTGCTCGATCTCGGCCTCGGGACGGTCAACGGCGTCGTGCTCGATCCGTCAGGGGCTCCCGTGGCCGGCGCACGCGTCGGCGGAGGGTTGTCGATCGTGACGAGCGGCGCCGACGGGCGCTTCACGTTGACCGACGTGCCGGTCGGCAGGCGCGAGATCGTCGCGGTGAGCGATGCGCTCAAGACGCGTGGGACGACGGTTGTCGACCTGATTCGGGCGGGCGACACGGCAAACGCGACGGTTGTGCTCGAGGCGGTGGCGACGATCACGGGCCGCCTCACGCGGGCCGATGGCGTGACGCCGGCCTCGCTGGCCAAGGTGCACCTGTTCTTCGCGGTTGACGACGGGGTGCGCGTGGTCGGCACGACGCAGGCCGATGCCACGGGCGCGTATCGGTTCGAGGGCGTCGCGTTGCGCGAAGACTACAGGGTGTCGTCGTTCGTGGCCGGCTTCAGCGAGGGCAACATCGTGCCCGCGGTGGCGAAGTTCGCCAACCAGGTCGTGCGCGCCGACATCCGCTACCTCGGACGCGGCGTCGTACGCGGCACGGTGGTGGGCGCGCCCGAGAACGGCGCCGACGGGACGCCGATGGCCGCCGCTGTCGGCGTCTCTGGCGACCAGCTCGTCGTCGCTGGCGGGGTCGTCGGTGTCGCCTTCAAGCGCGTCACCTATTTCGACGTGGCCGAGACGAGCATCGAGACGGGCCGCTTCGAGTTCAGGAACGTCTGGCAGGGCGCGTTCACGCTCAGCGCCGTTGGCGCGTTCAGCCCGGAGCCCGTCGCGTTCGACTACACGATCGCGCAGCCCGGCCAGATCCTCGAGGTCACGCTGCAGCTTCAGGCCACCAGCGAGGTGACCGGAACGGTCCTGCTTCCCGATGGCGTCACGCCCGCTGGCCGCAACGTGCAGGTGCGGCTCGATGCGGATGCCGTCGCCGTCGTGTGCGCCGACGTGGATCCGCTTGCGGGCGATGTCGGTCTCGGCGGCGAGATTGGCGACACGCAGTGCAAGGAAGTCCGACAGGGCGTGCAACGCCTCGACGCGGTGACCGACGATGAGGGGCGCTTCACGTTTCCGATCGTGCCGGTGCGCTCGTTCACGCTGACGGCCACTGACCCTGGGAGCGGACGCCTCGGGGTGCTCAAGGCCAGCGTCCGGCCGGGCGAGACGGCCGACATCGGTCTGCGCCTGCTCGCGCTGCCCACCGTGCGCGTGCGCGTGTTCAGCAGCAACGCCACCACGCGGATTCCCGGGGCGCTCGTCGAGATCGAGCAGAACATCCGTCGCGGCGAAGGCAACGAGACGTATGAACGCCGCCTCAACGCCGACGCGAACGGCGAGGTGCTGCTCGTCGGCGCCAACGCGCCGGTTGAAGGCGAGTTCACCGTCAAGGCGACCGACGTCAACGGCAACGGTTTCGATTCGGGCCGTGTGGCGGGCACCATCCGGCAGCAGGACGACGGAAAGACCGTGACGCTCGACGTGTTCCTGTACGACCAGAGCGGGACCGTGACCGGCACGGTGTTCCAGGCCGATGGCCTGACGCCGGTGCCCAGCGCCGAGGTGACCGTGAGCACGGCGACGGGCGCCATTGCCTTTGCCGTCACCGACGCGACCGGCACCTATCGCGTCGAGTTCGTGCCGCTCGGCGAGGTGTTCGTCGATGTGTTCGAGGCCGCGCGCGGCCGCCGCGGCTTCGCGTCGGGCGGCATCGACCTCAACGGGAGCGAGATCGTCCTCAACGTCACGCAGTACGGCCTCGGGCTGGTGCGAGGACAGTTGTTCCAGACCAACACGCTTGCGCCCCTCAAGGCCTGGGACGTGCGCCTGTCGTCACAGCTTCCGTCAGGCCGCGCGCTGCCGGGCCTGGCGTCGACCACCGACCCGGCCGGGCGCTTCTACTTCCCGGGCGTCGTGACGGCGCCCTTCCGCGTGCACGCATCGAAGCGTGGCGTCGCGGCGTCGGGCAACGCGTCAGCGTCGGTCGATCGCGACGGCCAGGTCGTCGACCTGCCGATCGTCGTCGACATCGCCCGGCCGCAATTTGGCGTCATCGAGGGGACGGTGTTCAACCCCGACGCGTCACCGGCGGCGTTTGCGCAGGTCGTGCTCGGCGGAGGCCCGTCGGCGCCGACGACCACGGCCGCGGCCGACGGGACGTTTGCCTTCACGGGCGTGCCCCTCGGGCGGTTCGTGCTGCG
>JAEUQQ010000180.1 GCA_016789685.1 Acidobacteriota bacterium
GGCCGTCGCCCACGGCAACCTGTCAGTGAAGATCAGCACGCGGTTCGAGGCGTCACAGCCGGCGCCCCTGTCGGGCGGCGAGACGGTGGTGCTGCCGCAGCAGCAGGTCGACGTGTCGGAAGGCGACGCCAAGCTGGTCGCGCTGCAGGAAGGTACGACGCTCGACGCGGTCGTGCGGGCGCTGAACGCGCTGGGCGCGACGCCGCGCGACATCATCGCCATCATGCAGGCGCTGAAGACGGCGGGTGCGCTCCGCGCCGAAGTCGTCATCATCTAGTCGGGCACGGGGATTGCTGTAGACACTGCGAGAGATTGAGCACATGTCGGTCACTCCCATCACCCTGCCGTCGGCCCTGAAGCCCCTGCGCGCCCCCGAGGGCGCGGTGGATCCGCTGCAGTTGCAGGCGGTGGCCCAGGAGTTCGAGGCCATGATGCTGTCGCAGATGCTCAAGCAGATGCGGCAGTCGATGGTGAGCGACGAGGACAAGGACGAAGGGCTTGGTTTCGGCACCGAAACCATGACCGAGACCGTGGATGTGGAACTGGCCAGGCAGCTGAGCAGGGCAGGCGGGATCGGCCTGACCTCAGTCATTCAGCGAAGCATGACGCAGGCCCTTGCGCCAGGGACGGCGCAGCCAGTTTCCCCGATTCCGGCAGGGCAGGACGCCCTGCCGGAGTCGGTCGTCTCGACGACAGCAGGTGGTCGGATCCCCGACGCTTCGGCGGCATACGGTGCGGCGCACGGCGGGCACGCCCACGCGATCGCTGGCCTGACGCTTCCCGATGTCGGCGAGGTCAGTTCCGACTACGGCTGGCGGACGGATCCCTTCCACGGCGCGCAGAAGTTCCACGCGGGCATCGACCTCAAGGCGGCCTACGGGCAGGACGTCCCGGCTGCGGCTGCTGGAACCGTTACGTTTGCCGGTGAGAGAGGGGCGTACGGGCTGATGGTCGAGGTCAGACACGCCAACGGCGCGACCTCGCGCTACGCCCACCTGTCGTCGGCTGCGGTTGCCGTTGGCGACTCCGTGAGCAGCGGGCAACTGGTCGGGCGGGTCGGCCAGTCGGGGCGGGCCACGGGCCCGCACCTGCATTTCGAAGTACTCGTCAATGGGCAACGGGTGGACCCTGGTCTCCTGGCCAATAGTGGGCCTACGGATGGGCTGGTAAAGAAACAGGGCTAGGTTGTCGATTAAAGCAGCGGTGGGGCGGAGTGTCTTTGCTGCCCGCACCGACTGGAGCCAGACATGAGGATTCAGGGCTATCGCCCCGAGGATGTGGCAGGGGCAGGGCAGACGCAAGGCACGCAGGGGGCCGAGCGCGCGCAGCAGGGCACGTCGGGCGCGGCGAACGCGGCCGCGAGCCGTGGTGCCGACCGCGTCGAGGTGTCGAACGACGCCCGGCTCGTGAGCACGGCCCTGCGCGAGGCGTCCAAGACGCCCAACATCCGGCCCGAGGTTGTCGAGCGGGCCAAGGCCAAGCTGGCCGCGGGCGAGGTCGGCAACGACGCGTACCGCCTGGCCGACCGGATGATCGACTCGCTGATGTCACGATGACGTCGCGCTGAGGTTTCTAGAGCGGCAACGCGCCCACGGATGGGCGACGGCGCTGGCCACGGAAGGAACTGCTGTGACTTCGACCCCTACCGACCCTGCGGTCTGCCTGACGCGCCTGCACGCGGCGCTGGTGACGATCGGCGACGGGCTCGTGCGCGGGTCGGCTGCCGACCTGATCGCCGCCGAGGCCGAACTCTCGGTGATCGTTCGCGACCTTCCCGCCCTGGTCGAAGCGGCGCGCACCTCGCACGACCGTTCCTCCTTTTCCACGTTGGTACAGGCCACGCACGACGCCCTGCGCCGTGCCCGTGCACTCGGTCGCAATGTCGAGCTGACGTTCCGCGAGGCCGAGGAGGCGGGCGGCCGCCTGCCGTCGTACGGCCGGTCGGGGCTCGACGCTCACCTGGCGCCACAGGGCGCCCTGGATGCGAGGGGCTGAATGAGCGGCTTGATGGGGATGCTCGCGGGCGCCTCGCGCGCACTCGACGCCCAGCGCTTCGGACTCGACGTCGTCGGCCAGAACATGGCCAACGTCAACACCGACGGGTACTCGAAACGCGTCGCCGAGTTTGCCTCGGTACCGCCGACAGACCGCTGGAGTGCCGGCGGCGGCGTCGAGATCGTCGGGGCCCGCTCGATGCGCGACCGCATCATCGACCGGCGATTCCGCGAAGAGACATCGGCGGAGCGGCGCGAGTACGCCATCAGCGAACAGTTGGGGATCGTCGAAGTGGCGCTGGGTGAGTCGGGCGCCTCGCTCGACGACAAGCTCGACGACTTCTTCGACGCCTTCACCACGCTGGCCGACACGCCGACCGCCGCGACTGCCCGCCAGGAGGTCATCCTCCAGGGCCAGAGCCTCGCGAGCGCGTTTCGCGACATGGCCAGCCGCCTGACCGCTGCCCAGCGCGACACCGACTTCCAGGTGCGCGGCGGTGTCGAGCAGGTCAACTCGATTGCCGAACGCATCGCGTCGCTCAACGCGGCGCTGTCGGGAACGTCGGCGACGAGTCCCGAGGGGCACCACCTGCGCGATGAGGTCAACCGCGCGCTCGAGTCGCTGTCTGAGTGGGTGAACGTGCAGGCGGTGGAGCGCGAGGGGGGTGGGTTCGACGTCGCCCTGGCCAACGGCAGCCCGCTGGTGGTCGGTGACTCGACGTACCCGCTCGGGGTCACCGACGTGCCGCCGAGTGGACTGGCGGCGATCACCGCTGGGGGCGTGGCCGTGACCACGTCGGTCACGGGGGGACGCCTCGGAGGACTCATCGACGTCCGCGACCGGGCGATTCCCGACTATCTGACGCGCCTCGACGAGATGGCCTACGCGGTCGCCACCGAGGTCAACACGTTGCACCAGGCAGGGTTCGACCTTGCCGGGAATCCCGGCGTCGCGTTCTTCCAGCCCATGGGGCCGGCCGGCGCGGCCATGGCGATCGGAGTCAATCCCACACTCACGGCCACGGGCGGGGAGTTGCTCGTGGCCGCATCGAGCTCCGCGACGGCGGTCGGCGACAACGGCATGGCCAGGCAACTGGCGGGGCTGCGCGAGGCCAAGATCCTCGCGGGCGGTACCGCGACGGCCTCGGAGTCGTGGGCGCGCCTGGTGTATCGCGTCGGCCGCGACAAGCAGGCGGCCGACGACGCGCAGGGCACGCGCGAGGAGATCACGCGGCAGCTCCGCAACCTCCAGGATTCGGTGTCGGGCGTGTCGCTCGACGAGGAAGCCGCCGACCTGGTCCGGTTCCAGCGGGCGTATGAGGCGAACGCGCGGTTCTTCAGCACGATCGACCAGACGCTCGACACCTTGCTCAACATGGTCTGAGGCCGACGATGCGCGTCACTTTCAACATGGCGTTCCGTAACGGCGTCTACGACATCAACCGGGCGGCCGATGCGATGGCTCGCGCGCAGCGCGAAGTCTCGTCGCTCAAGCGTGTCCAGCGTCCGAGCGACGACCCGTCGGCGGCGAGCCAGGTCGTCGCCGAGCGGACGGAGCAGCGACAGCTCGACAGCTTCATCGACGCCACGGCGTCGGTTGACGCGCGGCTGCGCGTCGCCGACTCGGTGCTGTCTGACACGCTCAACCTGCTGACGACGGCGCAGACCAAGACTGCGGCCGCCAACAACAGCTACGTGACGCAGCAGCAGCGCGACGCGCTGGCGCTCGAAATCGAGGGCATCCGCGATACGCTGCTGAGCAACGTCAACACGCAGGTCAAGGGCGCCTACATCTTCTCGGGCACCGACCTGACCGACCAGCCCTACACGAAAGACGGCCTGGGCGTCGTGCAGGCGTATGCCGGCAACAGCAGCAACCAGATCCTCGACATCGATCGCAACCGGGCGGTCGCGGTGACCTTTGACGGCGACGCGCTGGTCGACACGCTGTTTGCCGATCTGGACGCGCTCGTGACCGCCATCCGCAGCGGCGACGGCGCGGGCATGCAGGCGGGCATGCAGCAGTTGCAGGCCGCGTTCGAGCGCGCCACCGCGATGCAGAGCCGGGTTGGCAACGACCTCAGCGATCTCGATGAACAGCAGCTGCGGCTCGACCAGATGAAACGCGCGAGCGAGACCCGGCGGTCGGGCCTCGAGGATGCCAACCTGGCTGAGGCCATCACCAACATGTCACAGGCCGAGACCGCGCACTCTGCGGCGCTCAAGGCCGTGGCCGCCGCCAATCGTCCGTCGTTGCTGGATTACCTGTCATGATGACCGAAGCACCCACGAATTCCACCGCGCCCACCGTGCCCGCCGAGATCGAGACCAGATTCGGACGGTTCGCGGTTGGTGCGAACGATGCGATCGAGTTTCCGCTCGGCCTTCCCGGGTTCGAGCACTGCCGGCACTTCGTGCTGGTCCAGAGCCCCGACATCGCACCGTTCCAGGTGCTGCACGCGATCGAGGGACCCGGGGCGTCGTTTCTCGTCATCGACCCGCGGCTCGTGCTGCCCCAGTATCGCTCGGTGCTCAGTCAGACCGACCTGATGCGGCTGGGCGCCGACGAGCACAGCGTGCTGCTCTGGCTCGCCATCGTCACGCTCGATCAGGATGAACGAGCGTTCGTCAACCTCCGCGCACCAATCGTCGTCAATCCCGAGCGGATGCTCGGGTACCAGGTGATGCCGCACAACAGCCTGTATCCGCTGCGACATCCCCTCGCCTCGGAGTGAGGTGGGACCGTGCTCGTATTCACGCGCAAACGTAACGAAACCATCATGATCGGCGACGGCATCGAGGTCCGCGTGCTGCGGATCGGCCGTGAGGGCGTGCGCCTCGGCGTGACGGCCCCGCCCAGCGTCCCGGTCCACCGCCGCGAGGTCTACGATCAGATCCGCGACGAGAACGTCCGCGCGGCGGGTGCGGTTCCGACGGCCCAGCCCCTGCGCGCCAGGCTGAAGCTCCCAGCGGTCGAACCCGACCTGGCGCAGATCGGGCGCGATGCCGTGTGACGACTGGCGCCAGGCCGGAGCCGCTGAACTCGCTCCATGGTACGCCGCCGAGCGCGACCGCTGGACGCGTGTGCTCGGGTGGGATCCCGTCCTGGTCCTGGCGATGGCCGAAGAGGCCAGGCAGGCCGGGCGCCTGGCCGGCTTCGTCGCGCGCGACGACGCCGGACGCATCACGGGCGTGGCCTACTACAACCACGAACGCGGCGCGCTCCAGATAGGCGCCTTGCAGGCCGAACGGGCGGACGTCGTCCGCGATCTGCTCGACCGCATCCTCGAATCGCCCGAAGCCTCGTTCGCCAGGCGCTACCAGGGCTTCCTGTTTCCACCGATCGGCGGCGTCGACGTGGCCTTGACGCGGCGCCGTTTCGACGTGATGCCGCAACTCTACCTCGGGTGCCGGCTCGATGGCCTCGCGCCGCCGGCGGGGACGCCTGTGCAGGTGCGGCCGTGGCGCGACGAGGACGTACCCGCCGCCGCCAGGCTCCTGGCGCGGGCCTATGCGGGCACGGCAACCGGAGCGGCGTTTGCGCCAGAAGGGCGCCTCGACGAATGGGTCGCCTATCTCGGCGCCGTGCTCCACTCGCCAGCCTGCGGCGCGTTCGAGCCGTCACAGACGGTGGTGATCGACGGCCCGCGGCCTGAACGTCTCGGCGGCCTCGTGCTGACGACCCGGCTGTCGCCATCAACCGTGCACCTGGCACAGGTGGCGGTCGATCCCGACCAGCACCGGCGAGGACTGGCCAGTGCGATGATCGGACGCGTGGCGCGGCTGTCGTCGGGGGGCGCGACGCGTGACGTGACGCTGCTCGTCGCCGACGACAATGCGCCGGCGCGCCGGCTCTACGAGCGGCTCGGTTTCGAGCAGCGCTCGGTCTTCCTCCTCGCGTCGCGTGGGCGCATCACCCGTCAGTCGGCGAGCCCACGGGTCGCCGAGGGCACGGCGGTCGCCGCGCGCTGAGCCACGCGTCAGGCCACCATCCAGCCTCCGGATCCGCATGCCAGGGAGCGCGGGGCGACACCCGTCCCGCGAGCGGCGGACCTGCGGCGCGACGCCGGGTGCGGGCGACACGCGAGCACCTATCCGACCTGGTTGATGAGTTCCTTTGGCGCGGTCGTGGGCCTGACGGTCCGGCGATAGGCGGCCAGCGTGGCCTCGCCGGTGTCAAGGTGGTGCAGCCGGGCCTGGCGCGTCTCACGGGCGGCCATCAACGCCGCAAGCGTGTCGCGGTCGATCGCGAGGATGTCGGCGACCGTCTGACGGGCCTTGTCCTGGACGGCGTCGCACGCGGCGCGCTCGTCCGCATCGAGCGCCACTCCTGGCGCGCCAAGGGCGGCGCGCAGGGGCCGCACGGTCTGCTCGAGCCGATGCAGCTCGTCTTCGATGTCCTGGCGCCGGTGCACCAGCGCCGCCAGGTCGATGCCACTGTCGGGCACCGATGCCGCGCGCTGCTCGCGCGCGACCTCACGCAGCAGGTCAAGCGTCCGGATCTCGTCGCGCATGCCGGCAATGAACCGGTGCAGCGCCGTCGTCGTGTCGGCGGCCATCAGCGATCGGTGGCGGAAGTGGGCTGCTGGGCGATCTGGACCCACGCATCGCGGACGGTGCACAGGAGGCGGATCGACTGGTCGAG
>JAEUQQ010000201.1 GCA_016789685.1 Acidobacteriota bacterium
TAGTACAGGTCTTCGCGGAACTTCCCGTCGGCCACCATGCCGCGCAGGTCCTTCTTGCTGCCCGTGATCACCCGCACGTCGATCGGGATGGCCCGCGTGCCGCCCACGCGCTCCACGGTGCGGTTCTGCAGCACGCGCAACAGCTTCACCTGCATCGACATCGGCACATCGTCGATGTCGTCGAGGAAGATCGTGCCGCCCTGCGCCATCTCGAACCGGCCCGCCCGATCCTTGATCGCTCCCGTGAACGCCCCGCGCTCGTGCCCGAACAGCTCCGACTCGATCAGGTTCTCTGAGAAGATCGCGCAGCTCACGGGCACGAAGGGCTTGTGACGCCGCCCGCTCGTCTGGTGAATCAGGTTCGCGACCATCTCCTTGCCGGTGCCCGTCTCGCCCGTGATGAGGACCGAGCTGTCACTGTCGGCAATGACCCGTACGAAATCGAAGACGGCGCGCATACGTGGGCTGCGGCCGACGACGAACTGGTCGACGGAATACGTTCCGGTATCAGGCATGTGGCAAGGGCCGGCAGCGCACGCGCACGTACGCGATGCCGAGCATCCCGGTTATCCTATCACCGTGTCTGGGGGCACGGTGATGATTACACGCGAACGAGTGGAAGATGTCTTGAACCGGGTGCGCCCGATGATCCAGGCCGATGGCGGCGATGTCGAGCTGATCAGCGTCGAGGATCGGGGGGCGACCATCCGGATGACCGGGAACTGCGTGGGGTGTCCGTCGGCGCAGATGACCTTGCATTTCGGCATTGAAGCGGCCCTCCGGGACGAAATCCCGGAGTTCGAACGTCTGTCGGTCGCCAACTAGGCCGTCCTGGCCAGCCGCGGCGGGGCATCACCCGACGCCTCGCCGCGACCACCCGGTCTGATCTCACATCGACGCCTTGAGCGCGTCGGCTTCGCGCCGCGCTTCCCCGACGTAGATCGACTGCGGAAACTCCTCGGTCACCCTCGTGAACGTCTGCAGCGCCTCGGCCTTCTTGCCCGCCATGCGGTAGGCGCGGCCGAGCTGCATCAGGACGCCGTCGGCTGGCAGGTCGGTGTCCTTCCGCGTCGACAACTCCCGGAAGGCGGCAATCGCGGCCTCGTGCTGCCCCGCCGCAAGCTGAAGCTCGGCGACGGCGAGCGCGGCCATGCGCGCGTGGATGGACGACCCACCCTGTGCCGCCACGGCCTGAAACGCCGCCAGCGCCTCGCTCTGCTTGCCCTGTTCGGCGAGCAGTGCCCCGGCCTTGAATCGTGCCGTGATGCCCGCGTCGCTCGAGGGATACGCCTCGGCGACCGCCAGGAACTTGCCCAGGGCCGCGTCGCGCCGTGCCTGTTCGGTCTGGAAGCTGCCGGCCGGAGCGGCCGGCTGCCCTGGCGCCGGCGGGGGCACCACCTGCGCCGATTCGACGCGGAGTGCCTCGGCCAGCAGGCCCTCGGCCTTGGCCTTGGCCGCGCCCCGCCAGGCGACGAAGGCGCCGATGGCAACGACCACGACCAGCGCGATGCCGACGATCCGGAGGATCGACTGGCCCTGCACGCCCGTGAGCCGCTCGAGGGCGACTGCCACTTCATTGGTCTTCAGGTGCTCGCGTTCTGAGTGCTTCATGTGCGTATCGCTTCGAAACAGTGGTGCGCGTGCCCGGAGTTGAACCGGGGACCTTCCGCTTAGGAGGCGGACGCTCTATCCAACTGAGCTACACGCGCACAATCGCCCGCGCACCTCGCCCTCGCGCCCCATGCGCGAAGGTGACGCGGGATCAGTCAGCGTAGGCCAGGACGCTGTACACCCGTTGATCGCGCAGGCGATCCCGGCCGTTGAGAAACGTCAGCTCGACCAGGAAACCGGCCGCAACGACGTCGCCGCCGCAGCGCGTCACCAGGTCGCAGGCCGCACGCGCCGTCCCACCGGTCGCCAGCAGGTCGTCGACAATCAGGACGCGCTGCCCCGGCGTCACGGCGTCCTCGTGCATCTGCAGCACGCCCGAGCCGTACTCGAGCGTGTACTCGACGCTGACGCTCCTGGCAGGCAGCTTCCCGGGCTTGCGAATCGGCACAAACCCGGCGCCGAAGCGCTCGGCCAGCGCTGCCGCGAAGATGAACCCGCGGCTCTCGACGCCCGCGACCAGGTCGATACGCTCGCCCGCCATCGGCGCCGCCATCGCGTCGAGCGCGCCGCGGAACCCGGCCGGGTCGCGCAGCAGGGTCGTGATGTCGTAGAACAGGATGCCCGGCTTGGGAAAGTCGGGCACGTGTCGGATCTTCTGCTTGAGTTCGTCCATCGTCTTCGTCTGCCGCGACGGTCAATCGCGCACGCTGAATCCCACTCCGCGTCCGGCCGGGACGCGTTCGTCGACGTCGACCTCGTCCACGCGCGCCCCCGGCGAACCGATGCGCACCTGCACCTCGAAGCCCAACATCGCCTCGCGTTCGCCCTCGGCCTCGATCTCGACATCGCCGCCAGG
>JAEUQQ010000230.1 GCA_016789685.1 Acidobacteriota bacterium
CGGGCGAGGCGAGCAGGGGACGCAGGCCAACTCGCAGGGGACGCGCGGGCAGCAGCCGGGCCAGCCCAGCGAGGGCCAGCCAGGCCAGCAAGGTCAACAAGGTCAAGGCCAGCAAGGTCAACAGGGCGGAGGTCGTGGTCAGGGCGGCGGCGGTGGGACCGGCGGCGCGGACGTGCAGCAGATGATCGAGCGCGCACGCGGGTCGCTCGAGCAACTGCGGCGCGACGATCCCGAAGGCGCGCAGGGGCTGCCCACGCCCGAGCAGTGGTTCCCGAGCCGTTCGGCCCCGGGCACCGAGGCCTTCAAGCAGGACTATTCGAAGTGGGAGTCGCTGAAGAAAGACGTCCGGCTCGCCGTCGAGCGGCTCGAGCAGTCGCTGTCGGCCAAGCTCGATGAACGTGGCCGGCGCGGCCGCGTCGATGCCGGCCGCGACGATCGTGCGCCCGAACCGTGGCGTGCAGAGACGGCCCGCTACTTCAGGGCCGTCGCGGAGAAGTCGCGCCCGTGATCTTCCGCCACCCGTTGCCGCCGTGGGCCCTCGCGCTCGCGGCCGCCGCCATCCTCGTGCTGGCGGTGCTCACGTATCGCCGCGCGCGCGCGATGCTTCCTGCCGGCAGGGTCGTCGTGCTGATGGCCCTGCGCACGTCGGCGCTCGTCGCGCTGGTGGTGCTGTGGATGCACCCGGTGCGCGTGACGCCCGATCCCGCCGCGGGTGCCGTGGTTGCCGTGCTCGTCGATGCCTCGCGCAGCATGGCCATCGCGGACGGCGGTGACGGCGAGTCGCGGTTTACCGAGGCGCGGCGGCGCGCCGTCGACGACCTCGTGCCACTGCTGCGGCGCACGCTCGCGGTCGAGGCCTTCGGTTTCGGCCAGCGCGTGCAGCCGCTCGAGGCGGTCACGCAGCCCGCGGATGCGGCGAGCAGCCTCTCGTCGGCGCTCGACGCCGTCCGCACCCGCACGGCAGGACGCGCGCTGGCCGGCATCGTCGTCGTGTCTGACGGAGCCTTCACCGACAGCCGCGAAGACGCCGCGCGCGCGGCGCAGGCCGGCAGGCCGATCGTCACGGTGCCGGTAGGCAGCCCCGCGCCGCGACGCGATCGCGAGATCCTCGACGCGGCCATTGGCGATGCCGTCGTGGGGGGATCGACGATCGACGTTACCGCCGACGTGATCGGCCGGGGGAGTGTCGCGCCATTCGACGTGCGCCTGCTGCGCGACGGGGTTGTGGCCGAAGTGCAGCGAGCGGTGCCCGCCGTCGATGGAGTACCGGTCACGCTGACCTTCCGCGTGGTGCCCGACACGAACCGCCCGGTGGTGCTGACCCTCGACGTGCCCGAAGAACCCGACGACCTCGTCCCCGGCAATGCCCGCCGCGTCGTCGTCGTGCCGCCGTCCACGCGTGCGCGGCAGGTGCTGATCGTCGAGGGAGCCCCGGGCTTCGACCACAGCTTCCTCAAGCGCACGCTGGAACTCGATCCCGGCGTGCGGGCCGATGCGGTCGTCCGCAAGGGAGCCAACCAGGGCGGCACCGACGCTTACTACGTGCAGGCCTCGCCCGACCGGGCCCCGGCGCTCGTGACCGGTTTTCCGACGTCGATGACGACCCTGGGCCAGTACGAGGCGGTGGTGCTCGCCAATGTCGCCCTCGACACGATGCCTGCCGCGCAGGTCGACCTGTTGACGCGGTTCGTGTCTGAGCGTGGCGGGGGACTCGTGGTGCTCGGCGCCGAGACACTCGCGCCGCGGGGATCCGGTGGCGCCATCGACCCGCTGCTGCCGGTGTCGATCGGCAACGTGCCGGCGCGTCCGGCCATGCGGGCGTCGACGCCGCTGACGCCGCTCATCACGCCCGAGGGACAGGCGCACCCCCTGATGCGCCTTGCCGGAGACCCCGGTGCCTCGTTGCGGACATGGGGCGAGATGCCTCCGCTGGCGGCCGTTGCACCGTTGGGCACGCCGCACGCCGGCGCCACCGTGCTGGCCGAGACGACCGTCCAGGGCGGCGTGGTGCGGCCGCTCGTGGCGGTGCAGCGGTTTGGCCGCGGGCGCACCCTCGTGTTCGGGGGCGAGGCCAGCTGGCGCTGGAAGATGCAACGGCCCGCCGGCGACACGGCCTACGACACGTTCTGGCGGCAGGCGTTCAGGTGGGTGAGCGCGGATGCGCTGCCGCGCATCGACCTGCACGTGGGCCGCGATGCGCGCGGCACGCAGGTCGTGCAGGCCGACGTGCGCGACAGCGAGTTCCGGCTCACCTCGGCGGCTGCGCCCACCGTGTCGGTCACTGACGCCAATGGCGACACCCGCGAGGTGGCGATGCGCACCGATCCGCAGCGCGCGGGCCGGTTCGTCGGCACCCTGGCGGGCAGCGCGGTCGGGCCGGCGCGCCTGGTCGCGCGCGTGTCGCCGGCCGGCGTGGCCGGGGCTGACGTGACCAACGACGCCTGGCTGTCGATCGAGCCAGACGATCCCCGCGAATTGCGCGCCCCGTGGCGCGACGACCGCACGCTGCGGTCGTTGGCGGCGCGGTCGAACGGCCGGTTCGTCGATGGCGACCTGCCAGGCGACCTGGCCGACGTGTTTCGCCTCGACGCGGCCGTCGCGCCGAAGATCGAGGACGACGTGTGGCATCGCGGAGGAGTGTTGGCGGCGTTGATCGCGCTGCTGGCAGCGGAGTGGTTCCTGCGGCGGCGCTGGGGATTGCGATGATGACGAAGTGGATGCGTCGAACGGCGATCGCGTGCGGCGTCACGGGCGTGCTGCTGGCGGTGGCGCCGGTGGCCGTCGCCGCCAACCGCGTCGTTCTCGTCGTGTCAGGGGCAGACGGTGGCGAGCCCGGTGCCACGAACCATGCGCGCTGGCGCACGTCGTTCGTCCAGGTCCTGCGCGGCAAGCTGCGCCTGCCCGCCGATCGCGTCATCGTCCTGCGCGATGCGCCGCCGACCGCGCCCGACAGCGCTACGCGCGAGCACGTGCGCGAGGCCGTCGCGCGCCTGCTGCCGCTCGTCGCGTCACCCGACGATCTGTTCTGCGTCGTGTTGATCGGCCACGGCACGTACGACGGCGTCTCGGCGAAGTTCAACCTCGCCGGCCCTGACCTCGACGAGCAGGAGTGGAAGGCGCTGCTCGCGCCGGTCAAGGCGCAGACGGTCTTCGTGAACACGACGGGCGCGAGTTTTCCGTTTCTCGAGACCCTGGCAGGCGAACGGCGCGTCGTCATCACCGCCACGGCGACCGTGGCGCAGAAGTACGACACGGTGTTTGCCGAGTATTTTGCCGGGGCGTTTGCGGATGCGGCGGCCGACCTCGACAAGGACGACCGCGTGTCGATTTTCGAGGCGTTCTCGTATGCCGCGACCCGCGTCAAGCGCCACTATGAGAGCCGGGGACAGCTCGCGACCGAGCGCCCCGTGATCGACGACACCGGTGACGGCGTGGGCAAGGAGGCCGGCGAGCCGGGCCCTGACGGCGCGGTGGCGAGCCGGCTGTTCCTCGATGCCGGCCCCGACGTCGAGACGTCGTCCGACCCGGCGGTGTCGGAGCTGATCGCCCGCCGCGATCGCCTCGAGACCGAGCTGGCCGAGGTGAAGCGGAAGAAGGGCTTCATGCCGACCCCGGACTACGAGGCCGAACTCGAGCGGGTGCTGGTGGAACTGGCGCGCGTGTCACGGACGCTGCGTCAGCGTGCGCGATCGTAGGACGTCCGCCCGGCGCGCGCTCACGGCCGCCGGTCGGGATAGGGGTCCCACCATTCGACCGTGCGGCGCTCTGGCAACGCAAACAGCCTGACCAGCACCACGCCTGCCAGGAAGCCCCCGGCGTGCGCCCAGAACGCCACGCCCCCGACGTCGGCACGCCCCAGGCTGCCGACCCCGCTGAAGAGCTGCATCAGGAACCAGAACCCGAGGAAGAAGATGGCCGGGATCTCGAGGATCTGCCAGAAGATGAACAGCGGGAGCAGCGTGACGATGCGCGACTTGGGGAAGAGGACCAGGTAGGCGCCGAGCACACCGGCGATGGCGCCGCTGGCCCCGATCATCGGCACCATCGACTGCGGGTTCGCGACGTACTGCGAGAGGGCGGCGGCGAGACCGCAGAGCAGGTAGAAGGCCGTGAACCGGCCGTGCCCCATCCGGTCTTCGACGTTGTCACCGAAGATCCACAGGTAGAGCATGTTGCCAAGCACGTGGGCCCATCCGCCGTGCAGGAACATCGAGGTGACGACGTCGGCGGTGCCGAAGGCGGCGGGGACGAGCCCGTAGTCGCGCACGAACAGTTCGAGGTCGCGCGGCGTCAACGAGACCTGGAACAGGAAGACGAGCGCGTTGACCACGATGAGCGCGCGGGTCACCCACGGCGTCGTCCGCGACGGAATGACATCGCGCAGCGGGATCATTTGGCAGGAGTATAGCCGCCTTTGCTAGAGTACACGGCGGTCGCGGCACATGCCCGGCCCTCGATCCCGATGACCTGCAAACAGTGTGGAACCGAGATCGCCGACAAGGCGATCATCTGCTACAAGTGCGGCGCCGCCACCGTCGAGGCCCGGCGGAAGCCGGCGGCCTTGCCGA
>JAEUQQ010000289.1 GCA_016789685.1 Acidobacteriota bacterium
GGCCCGCCGGAACCCGTCCAGCTCGCCCATCAGCGTGTACGTCCCCGGATCCACGAAGTCGATCAGATACCGCCCTTCGCCATCCGTCGTCCGCGACACCGCCACGCCCGTCTCGACGTTCGTCAACGTCACCGTCGCGCCTGGCAAGGCCCCCTTGCTCTCATCCACCACCTGCCCCTGGACACGCGCCCGGTAGTCCTGGGCGTTTACCGACGTGACCAGGCCGAGCAGGGCAACGAACACCCACAACAGCCCACGCATCTTCATGACGATCCCTCCTGAACGCAGCACACCGCGTCGCCTGTCGCGTGCGTGCCCCGAGTTGCAACCGCCGCGGCGCCGCCGCGGCGAACCGTTCGAATGACAGGCGGCGCGCCGGCGACGTGCTGGCGCGACCCTGGTGGTGCCCGACGTGCCCGTAACGCGCGCTGCCTACCGCAGGAAGTCGCGAACGCCGTTGATCACCAGGGCCAGCGCGAAGAGCCCGGTGATCCACAGGACGACGTTGCGCCCCGTGCTTGCCTTGAGTTCGCCCATGCTCGGGCGATTGACGAAGTAGAGGATGACGAACACGGCCACGGGGGCCATGAGCAGGTTGCCGACCATGGCGAGAATCGACTTGAGGAGCGCCGGCAGTTGCCAGAAGGGCGCCACGAGCGCCGGGAGGGTGATCCACGTGGCGAACGTCCACTTGAACCCGGCGTTCTCCTTCGTGAAGTGCCAGTCGCGCCGCACGATGTCGAGGCAGAAGTACGTCATCGTCAACGACACCGAGATGAGCGTCGTGAACGCGGCCGCGATGAGTCCCAGCGAGAACATGCGCGGCGCCAGGAAGCCCAGCGCGCCCGGGAAGGCTGGACCGAGCACCTGGCCCGCGACCGCGATGCTCTGGATCTGCGAGTAGTGCGTGACGCCGAGATACCCGGGCCCGCTGCCGGTGTAGACGTAGTGCAGGGCGGTCGCGCCCGCGACGATCACCACGACCGAGAAGAGTCCCCAGATGACGCCGAGATTCTGGACCGTCTTCCAGAACGACCGCTTCGCGTCGTCGACCGTGTAGCCGGCATTGGCCGTCAGGTAGCCGTACGACAGCAGGACGGCCGGCGGCAGCGCCTGGCCGGCGATGCCCATGACCTGCGTGAAGCCGTTGCGTACGCCCGTGCCGCCCACGACGGGGATGTTCCCGGGGATGTTCGGCACCAGGCCGCTCCCCAGCGCCACCCACGTGTGCCAGTCGAGCAGGCCCTTGATCGCCACGATGATGAAGGCAATCAGGATGACGACCAGCAGGCCCGTCATGATCTTCTCGATGCGCTTGTAGCCCCCGAGCACGCCCGCGACGACCGACACCGTCGTGAGCACGATCGTGACGAGCAGCAGCCCGATGCCCGAATCCGACCCGGCGGGCGGCAGCATGCCGAACGCGCCGTACGCGCCCTCGACCATCGCCGACATCTGGCTCATGTTCACGACGATGTTCACGAGGAACATGGGGATGAAGATGAACCACGCCAGCCAGGCGCCGATGTCGCGGCGGATCATCTCGATCAGGCCGTGACCGCCCGACATCATGCCGACCCGTGATGCCGAGTCGAGCGTGAAGATGACCATCGGGATCACGTAGAGCGCGACCCACAGCAGGTCGAAGCCGAACCACGCGCCGGCGAGCAGGCGCGTCGCCACGGCGCCCGCACCGATCATGCCGGCGGCCGTCAGCGCGGCGGGGCCGACGAGCCTGGCGAGCGTGTTGAGAAAGGGGATGCGCATCGGTGTGTGTCGACTAGGCCACGACGGGAGCGGCGAAGGCAGGCGCGGCGATGAGGGCGGCCGCGCCCTGCAGGCGTGGATATTCGCTCGCAGCGACCGGCCGGATGTCGGTGTCGGCCGCGGCGGCAGTGAGCGTGCGCTCGGCGAGGGCCGACCGCACGGTGGATTCGATCAGATCCCAGGCCAGCGTGATCTCGCCGCCGATGTAGACGCGCGCGGGGTCGAGCGCGTTGATGACCGAGGCCAGGCCGAGCCCGAGGTAGCGGGCGGTGGCCTCGAGCGCCGCGGCGGCCTTGGCGTCCTTGGCGCGTGCGCGGGCGATCAGGTCTTCCATCGTGAAGTGCTGCTGTTCGGCGCGTATCGGTCCCGACGGTTCGGCCTGGCGTCCGAAATACCGGGCGAGCGTCGCGCGGTTCGAGACGTAGGCTTCCCAGCAGCCGTTGGCGCCGCACGAGCAGCGCGGGCCGTCGAGCGAGAGCGAGACGTGGCCGAACTCGCCGGCGATGTTGTGGCGCCCGCGGAGCATCTCGCCCTGGATGATCACGCCGACGCCCACGCCTTCCGAGACGCTGATGAAGACGAGATCGCCGGCGGTGCCGGCGCGGTCGTCGCGCATGACCCAGGCCTGGGCGAGGGCGCACGCGCGCCCGGAGTTCTCGATCTGCACCGGCAACCCGGTGGCCTGCGTCAGGGCTTCGTGCAGGTCCACGTTGCGCCAGCCGAGCGTGGGCGCGTGCAGGATCCGCATGGTGGCGCGCTCGACCATGCCGGGGACGACGACGCCGACGCCGTCGCAGGCGACGACCTCGGGATGGTCGGCCAGCAACCGGGCGATGCGCGTCGCGAGTGCGGCGACGACCTTCGCGGGGTCGCGGTCGGTGGGGAAGGTGCTGACGCCCGACAGGGGGTTGCCGAGGACGTCGGCCAGCATGAGGAACGTCTCGGTGGCGCGGATGTCGGCGGCGATGACGGCGCGGCGCCTGGAATCGACGTAGAGGAAGGTGGGCTTGCGGCCGCGGACGGCCTCGCCGGTGGCGCCCTCGAAGAGGAGGCCATCGCGGAGGAGGTCGGTGACGATGAGGGAGACGGCGCCGCGCCTGACACCCATCATGCGCGCGAGGTCGGCGCGCGACATGGGTTGGTGGGCGCGCACGAGGTTGAGGACGATGGATCGGTTGATCTGCCGGGAGGTAGCGCGGGTGGCGACACGGAAGCGGGCGGGATTGACGCGTCGCATTTGTCCCACTCAAAGACTAAATGTTGAGCCAGGCCGTGAAACGGTGCGGCAAACAGCCCGTTTCCGGGGGCGCTGTCAGCACGGTGGCGCATGGGCTGCAATGCATTTGTCTAATCCTGAGACAATATAGGCCCGCCCCTCGGGCCCGTCAAGCACAATCCCTCATCCCCGACCCATCCGCCGGCCCGTCACCCCCCTCTGCCGTCACCGCCGCCCGTCAGATCACGCCAGCCCATCAACAAAACCCCTCGACCGGCCGATAGTGGGGGTGGACCCCGCGTTGCCGATGCCCCGGTGCGTCGTCATAATGGCCCCCAGCAGGGCCACGTGGCCCAGCCTGCCCCCCCAACGGACTCCACGATGAGCGTTCCCACCCACGGGGACCCCGCCGACCACGCCGCGCCCTCTCCACACGACGCCGCGCCTCTGCGCAGCCTGTTCGACCGGGTGGCCTTCGGTGTGGTCTACCAGGACGCCGACGGCCGCATCCTCGACGCGAACGCGTCGGGGCAACGCATCCTCGGCCTGACGCTCGACCAGATGCAGGGCCGCACGTCGATGGACCCCCGCTGGAGGTCGATCAGGGAGGACGGGTCGCCGTTTCCCGGCAGTGAACATCCCGCCATGCAGGCGCTGGCGACGGGCCGTGATGTGTCGGGCGTCGTCATGGGCGTCGTGCACGCCACCGGCGGCGAAACACGCTGGATTGTCATCGACGCCTTTCCCGAGTGCGCGCCGGGCGAGTCGCTCCCGCGCGGCGTCTACACGACGTTTCGCGACATTACCGAGCGGCGTCGCGCCGAGGAGCAGGCGCAACGCTGGCAGCACGTGTTCGATCAGACCGAACTGGCGCTCGCGATCGCCGATCCGCGCGACAACACGTTCATCGCGGTCAACCCGACGTTTGCGCGGCAGCGAGGGTACGACCCCGGTGAACTCGTCGGCGCCCCCGTCACCGCGGTGTACAGCCCCGGGGGCCAGGAACAGATGCGGCGCCTGTTCCCCCTGATCGATCAGGCCGGGCACTACACGTTCGAGTCGGTGCACGTGCGCAAGGACGGCACGACGTTCCCCGTGCTGATGGAGGTCACGACCGTTCGTGACGGGCACGGCGAACCGCAATCGCGTGTGGCGTATGCCCTCGATATCACCGACCGGCGGCGCGACGAAGAGGCCCTGCGCGAGAGCGAACATGCGCTGCGGTCGCTGTTCGACGCGATTCCCGAATCGGTCTTCTTGATGGATACCGACGGCCTCATCCTCGCGGCCAACGAGACGTTCGCTGTGCGGCTGGGCCGCACGGCCGCGGACCTCGTCGGCACCAACGTCTACGATGCCCTGCCGGCCGACACGTCTGAGCGACGCCGGGCCATCGTGGCCCGGGCGGTCGCGGCGGGCGTGCCGGTCGTCTTCGAGGACGAGCGCGACGGGTTCCGCCTGCAGCACCACATCTGTCCGATTCCGAATCCGGGCGGT
>JAEUQQ010000331.1 GCA_016789685.1 Acidobacteriota bacterium
CTTGTCGGGCCCGCGCATCACGACGTCGGCGATGCCCAGCCAGCGGCACACCACGCCGAACGTGTGGCAGACCGCGAAGAGCGACGCACGCGGGTCGGCGCGGATGGCGTCGAACAGCGCGAACAGCGGCCCTTCCCACGCCGGATCCTCGACGATGCCCTGCGAGCCTTCACCGCCGTCGTTGAGCGATGGATCGAGGTGGCCGGGGCCACCCGTGCCGATGTAGATCGCGTGGCGGCCGCCCGGCGCCTCGGGAATCGCGTGCCCGCGGCGGACGTCGTACGAGATGACGCGCACGTTGAGCCCCGCCTGCGCGAGGGAGACGCGCATGTCGCACACCGCGTTCTGCACCGCGTGCACGAGCGCGTCGTGGCCGAGGTTCGGCCAGCCGTGATGCATGTCGAGCAGCGCGAGGTCGATCGTGCGCGGATCGGCTGGCGGCGGCACCTGGTCGCGTTCGACGCGCGCGAAGTGGAACCCGCCGGTGTCTGCATGCGTCGGGCACGCCGTGACGCAGATGTCGGCACCATGTTGCGCGCGGTGCGTGCAGTCGAAGGGCATGATCGTGTGGGCGCGCCGTCAGCGCGCGCCGCGCTCCGACACCACGTACGACGGCACCTGGCCACCGCCCGACGTGACGTTGGCGAGCCCGCTGGCCGACAGGCGGGTGAGGAACCCGGCGAGACGGCCGCGGAAGAGGTACGGCGCGAAGTCGACGAGCATGTCGCGCATCTCGACCCGGTGCGGATCGGTGGCGACGATCGGGAACGTCTCGCGGCGGATGGCAATCCGGCGCTGCGCAATCCACACGTCATCCGACACGACGGCACGCTCGAGGGCGGCATCCCACGCCGACTGGTCGAGTTCCCACCCGAGGGTGACGCCCGTGCCGCCGTACTCGTCGCTGGGCTTCACCACGAAGTCGTCGCGGTGTGCGCGCAAGTGCTCGAGCAGGTCGATCGGCCGTCCGTCGAGCATGGTCTCGCGGTCGCAGACGACGCGGGTCCACGGGACGTGCTGGTCGATCACCGCGCGCTCGGCGCCGGTGAACATGTCGCTGAAGCGCTCGTCGGTGAGGACCGCGAAGAAGGTCTTCTTGTGGGCGATCTTGCACCTGAAGGTGTTGGCGACGCAGACGGCACGGGCGGCGTACGCCTCGACGAGCGCGCGCGTCTCGTCGGGATGCGCGAGGATGTCGTTGACCAGGGCGCGGCGGTAGACGAGGTCGATGGCGCGCCCCCCGACCACGAGCCTTGACCCGTCGAACTCCAGCTCGCGGGGATCGGCCACGGTGGTGGGCACACCGCGCGCCTCGAACTGCCCCTTCATGATCAGGAACTCGTTCCAGGTCGGCACGCCGCGGAAGTCGACGATGGCGATGTGCGGCGGCGAGGCGGTGCCGCCCCACTCGCGGTAGCTGGCGATCAGCGCGTCGAGCGCGAGGTCGCACAGCCTGAAGTGCGTCGCGTCGAACCGCTCGCGGAACCGCGCCATGATCTCGGTCGAGTCGAACGTGTTGGCGAGCGACTCGGTGTAGGCGAGGCCAGCCGGCGACTCGGCGTTGTACTCGGCGAACTTGAGCGAGTCGGGCAGCAGGAAGGCGTCGAGCCTCGACGCCGTGCTGGCGCGATCGTAGCCGGGAGCGTACGCGATCAGCGTGCGCTCGGCATCAGACAGGCCGAGTTCGTCGAGCAGCGACGGGTCGGCCATCGCGGCCGCCACGACTTTCTCGCCGACGACCGCCATGGTCTCGGCCGCATGCCTGACGCGATCGACTTCGTCGTGCGTCAGGAAGAACGGCCGCAGGAAGGGGCACGTGAGGCGATCCCCGAACGTCAGGCGCGCCTGCCGCATCTTCGCCGAAAAATCCTGCCACCACTCGGCCGACTGCTCGACGTCGGGACGCAGCAGGCCGTGCCACACATCGATGGGTGAAGCCACGCGCGCCTCGCCTCAGTCGCCCGCAGGCGTCCCGATGAACCCCGAGACGCCTCCACGTTCACGCGCGTCTCCGGTGCGCGCGGCCACCATCTCTTCCCACCGCGGCCAGGGGCCCGAGGCCTTCCCGGTGAGCGCCCGGTCGATCACGAGTCCCGACATGCGATCGAGCACCAGTTCGAAGTAGGTGTCGGTGATGCGGTCGCGCTCGAAGTCCGGGGCCGGGTTGAGGAAGTCGATCGCGTACGGCACGCCATCCTTGATGGCGAACTCGATCGTGTTCATCTCGTACCCGAGCGCCTGGTTGATGGTGCGCGCAT
>JAEUQQ010000352.1 GCA_016789685.1 Acidobacteriota bacterium
GCGGCCGGCCGGCGCGACACCGCACAGCAGGTCGGCCTCGACGACCTGCGTGGCGGCGAGCAGGCGCGGCGCGGGGTCGACGACGTGACCATCGAACGTCGGGTCCGCACTGGTCGCGGTTGCCTCTGGGAACTCGAACCGCACCGACACGGGGCCCTGTGCGAGCTGCACGCGGCGTGGCAGGCGCGTGCCGCCCAGCACGAAATGCTGCCGGTACAGCCCGCCCTGCCCGTCCGGGATGACGACGCCTATCGAGTAGGGCGTCGTCGCGTCGGTACCCGCGACACGAACGAGCCGGACGACGATCTCGCCGGCGCCTGGCACGGCGAACAGTGCGAGCTGGCCGGTGGCGGTGTCGTTGTGGCGCAGGGGCACGAGATCGGCAAACGGGATCTCGCTGACGACCTTGCCGCGGGCGTCGAGGCCGCCGAGGGTACGCCCCTGCGCGTCGACGATCGTCATCACGTACGGAGCCGCACCGGCGTCGGTGGCGAGCAGCACCGAGACGTGGGGGGCACGCGACGTGGCGTGTTCGGCAAACGCGCCGTGGAAGGCCGAGGCGCCAGCGGCGTCGGCCTGTGTGCCGAGGATCCGCCCGACGGCCGCGGCGAAGGCATCACCACGCATCGAGGCGCGGCGGAGTTCGTCGAAGCCGCGCGCGTCGGCCTCACGGTAGGCACGATCGGCCGTGGTCGCGGCCTTTTCGCCGATGCGCGCGAACCCGCTGCCCGCGTAGTCGAGCAGGAGGTGCCCGACGCTGTCGGCGAGCGGCTCGCCGAGCGAGTAGCGGAACCCGGCTTCGGCCAGCTCGATCGCGCGGTCGTAGACGACCTGCTTCGAGAAGCGCGTCACGCCCGGCGGCAACGCGGCCGCCGGCGCGGTGGCGACTGCCCAGGCCTTGCCGAGCAGGCCGAGCGCCGCGCGGCGCAGGTCGTCGGGCAGCGAGCGGGTCTCCTTCGGCAACACCAGCGAATCTGGTGACAGCGGAATACCGAGTTCGCCCACCGAGGTCTTGAGCGCGAAGCGTCCGTTGACGTTCTCGTCGCCGTCGATGGCCGCCGCGTAGATGGGGCCCGTGACCTGCGCGACCATGTCGAAGGTCACCGTCGCGGAGTCGCCGGGCGCGATGTACTCG
Source organism: Acidobacteriota bacterium (assembly GCA_016789685.1). Taxonomy (GTDB): domain Bacteria; phylum Acidobacteriota; class Vicinamibacteria; order Vicinamibacterales; family JAFNAJ01; genus JAEUQQ01. Next base: position 1,136 of record JAEUQQ010000352.1, read on the forward strand.
ACCTCGCGCGACGGGTCACCGGCAACGGTGGCGCCGGCCACGTTGTGCGGGTAGAGGTTCAGGCTCACGAGGTTCGCGGGCGACTCGGACGTGTTGGTGATCGTCACGTCGAGCGTGTAGGGCTCGCCGGCGTTGACCAGGTCGGGATGCGTGAAGGTGAGCGTGAACGTCGGGTTGCGCACCAGCACGGTTCCCGCGGCCCGGCCGGTGATCTGCACGGGTCCCACGGGCAGCCCCGACAGCGTGCCCTCCATCTGCATCTCGATCAGGTGCGTGCCTTCACGACGCCCTTCGACGAGGTACTCGGCGCTGCCGGTGTCGCCCGGACCCAGCAGTGCGATGTCGTCGCCGGTTCCGATCTTCCCGTCGGCGCCCGGCTGCACGACGAGCTGCGCACGCGGTGACTCTCCGCGCGCCACCTGCGCCATCCGCAGCGGATCGTCACCGCTGTTGGCGACACCGTCGCGGCCCTGTGGCAGCACGATCTCGGCACGCAGGTCGGTGACGACAAGGTTCGAGCCCAGCGGGGCAACGTTGCCGACCAGCAACGTGACGTTGAAGAACTGGTTCAGGAACCCGATGTCGCCAGGGATCACGATGATGCCCGGGATCGGCGGCACGCTCAGGTTCCTGCCTCTGAGCTCGGGCACCCTCAGCGTGAAGCCGACCACCTGCAGGTTGGGCACCTGTGTCTGGAACTTCAACGTATCGGGGATGATCGTCTCGAGCCGGGGCAACTTCGGCACGTCGGCGGGCGCGAGCCCGATCTTGTCGATCGAGATGTCCTGCGGGGCCTCGGGTGTCGGAAGCACGACGGGGAACGAGATCGGCACCGGGTTCGATGCCCCGACGGCAAACGCGGCGGTGAAGTTGTAGGCCTGGAAGCTCGACGTGTCGAAGACGATGCCCCTGTCGCGGATCTCGTCGGCCGTCAGTGGACGTGCCGTGACCTGCGTGACGAGCAGCTTCTCGATCACCTCGATCGTGACGCCCTCGGGCGAGCCGTACAAGAGCACGTCGCCGCCGCTTTCGAGCCGGATCGTGTCGAGCGAGTAGGTGCCGGCGACCGGGAACGGAGGCAGGTTGAACGGGGTGTTGGGCCGCGTGGTGATCTCGATCGGCCTGGCGAACCCCGGGCCGCGCAGGATCCCCTTGACGATCGCGTCGGGCGCGAACGCGGGCAGTGGCTGGTCGGGAAGCGCCGGTGCCTGCAGGAACGTCGACACGATGGTCGCGATGTCCTTGGGCACCGTCTGGGTGGCGGGCGCCACGCGCAGCCCGGCCCCGAGCAGGCGGATGTCTTCCTTGCCGAGGTAGCGATCGGGTTGCGCCGATGCGCTGCCCGGCACGGCAACGAGCGTGAACGCGACGAGCGCGAGGATGCGGCGCATGGTGGTGGCACCTGGAAGGCGATGGATGGCCATGGGTCGCCTCCGTCAGGGCTGCGGCTGCAGCAACAGGTCCTGGTC
>JAEUQQ010000369.1 GCA_016789685.1 Acidobacteriota bacterium
AGCGACATGATCCACAACATCTACGAGCTGATCGAGTTCGGATCGTCGATCATGACCCTCTTCCCGGGTGACGTCATCGCGGGCGGCAGCCCCGCGGGCACGGGGATGTCGCGGTCGGTACGGCCCGAGCAGGTGTTCCTGAAGCACGGCGACACGCTCGTGGCGACCATCGACGGCATCGGGACACTGACCCACACGGCGCGGGCCGAAGCGCCTGCCGGCGCGATGCCGACGAGCCCGGCCCAGCGCTGAACGACACGGTGGCCGTCCTGTTCCAGTAATGGATGAGCCATGCGACAGCGTCGCCGCCGCAGGGCAGTGCCCCTGCGGCGCGCGCTCCACCGCGCGCGCTTCACGGGGTTGACAGCAGAGAGGGGGCAGGGCTACGGTTCGTCGGACTCGTCCACAGGTCAGACCGTTGAGCCAGCGTTGGCGGCCCGATCCGGTCATCTTCGTGATCGTCGCACTCCTCTGTGCGGCCGCACTCGTGGTGTATCTGCAGGATCGCTCCCTTCGGGCGCTCGATCGTCAGACGTCGGCCCTGGTGCAGAAGGTGGCCGAACAGACGGTGACCTCAGCGGCGCACGAAGTCAGGCGGATCTTCGATGGTCCCGTGTTCGACACCATCGCCAGCGTCAATCATCCATATCTCGTCGATCAGCGGCTCGACCTGGTGGCCCTGCAGTTCGCGCGCGGGCTCGTCGCCTATCCCCAGGTCGAGCGCTTCGTCGTCTGGACCGGCTCCGACGTGGATGCGCGCGACGCCGACGTCCTGTTCTTCGGCGATCGGTCGCTGACCCCGGAACGCATCTCGACGGCGAGCGACGCGGCGGCGCTGTTTTCGCGGAGCGCGACGCTCGGCCGCCACGTCCTCGACGCGGCGCGCATTCCCGGGCGCTCGCAGAAGATCTACGCGTCGACGCGGGTCACCGTCGACGAGGTGCCCTACGAGGTGTTCGTGCGCGTCCTCTACACCGACGCGGCGCGCCAGCACTTCTTTGCCATCCTCGGTTTCGTCGTCAACATCGACACGTTGCGGACGACGCTCTTTCCGTCGTTGTTCGAACGGCAGCTGGCCAGCTTGCTCGAGCCGCGCGACGGGAGCCCCTCGTTCCACCTGCGCGTGCACGACGACCGGGGCGCCCAGGTGTTCGGCCCTGCCGAGGCCCCGGTCGCCCACATGGCGGCCACGACCGGCGTGGCCATGCAGTTCTACCCGGCCGACGACATCCGCACGCGCATGGCGGTCGGCGTGCAGGCGCCGTCGTGGACCCTGACCGTGAGCCCGCGCGAGGCCCAGGCCTCGGCGCTGCTGGCCTCGACCCGCCGCCAGAGCCGGTGGCTGTCGGGCGCGTCGGTGGCGCTGATGCTGCTTGCGCTCGGGTTTGCCGTGCAGGGCAGCCGGCGGGCGACGCAACTCGCGCGGATGCAGGCCGAGTTCGTCGCGCACGTGTCGCACCAGCTCAAGACCCCTGTGTCGCTGCTCAGCGCGGCGAGCGAGACGCTGGGCCTCGATCGCGTCAGGTCGCCCGAGAAGCTCTCGCAGTTCCTGGGGATCGTCCGGGTCGAAGTGGGGCACCTGTCGTCACTCGTCGAGCGCATCCTCGAGTTCTCGCGCGTGAGCGACGGCGGTCGGCGCTACGAAATCGAGGCCGTGCCGCTCGTGGTGCTGGTGACCGAGACGGTCGAGACGTTTGCGCGGGCAGTGGCGCCGGTCGGGTACCGCATCGAGGTCGAGCCGACCGACGCGCGGCCGATCGTCGCCGCCGATCCCATGGCGCTCGAGCAGGCGCTGGTGAACCTGCTCGACAACGCCGTGAAGTACTCGGGCGACGCGCGCGACATCCAGGTGCGCATGCGTGCCACGGCGAGCGAGGCGATGGTCGACGTGATCGATCACGGCATCGGCATCGCCCCCGGGGAGCGAGCGAACGTGTTCGACCGGTTCTACCGGGGGGCCGGGGCCTCGCTGCACCGGCAGGGGTTCGGGCTTGGACTGGCGCTGGTGCGCGAGTTGCTGAACGGCCAGCACGGGTCGGTCGAGGTCCTCGAGTCGGAGCCCGGGCGGGGGAGCACGTTCCGCCTGCGCGTGCCGGTGCTTCGTGCGCCCTCGCGCCGGCCCGGGGCCTGGCGCCTGGGGAGCGGGTGGTTCGGGCGCAGGCAGGGAAAGGCCAAGGAGGCACTATGAAGCCGGCGATGGACGGAGTACGGCCCGCACCGGCGGTGCTGGTCGTCGAGGACGAACCCCACATGCAGTTCCTGCTGACCGAGAACCTCGAACTCGAGGGCTACACGGTTCGCAGCGCCGAGACGGGCGAGGCGGCCCTGCACGAGTTGTCGCGACGGGCCTTCGACGTCGCGCTCGTGGACGTGATGCTCCCGCGCATGTCGGGGTTCGAGGTGTGCCGCGAGGTGCGGGCGCGGGGACTGCGGCTGCCGCTCATCATGCTGACGGCCCGCTCCGAGGAGTCGGATCGCGTCATCGGGCTCGACCTCGGCGCCGACGACTACGTGGCCAAGCCGTTCAGCGTCCGTGAGCTGCTCGCGCGGGTGCGGGCGCAATTGCGCCGCACGGCGGTGCAGCCAGACTCGCGCGAGGAGTTCGTGTTCGGCGACGTGCGGGTCCACGTCGGGCACCGCCTCGTGACGCGCCGCGGCCACCGCGTCGAGATGCCGACGCGGGAGTTCGAGCTGCTGCAGTACCTGCTGGCCCACCGGGGCGAGGTGGTCAGCCGCGATCAGCTGCTGCGCGACGTCTGGGGCTACAGCCAGGTGGTGGTGACGCGCACCGTCGACAACTTCGTCGCCAAGCTGCGCCTCCACCTCGAGCCGAAACCGCACGACCCGCGGTACCTGATCACCGTGCACGGCAGCGGCTACCAGCTGGTGGCCTGACGAAGTGCTCGCGGCACCGCGCCATCCCGCATAGAATGACGGCCGCCAAAGACATCGTGCGCCCCGGCACGGCGCACTCGTGGAGAGTCTGCGCATGAACGCGATGTACCTGATGATCCCGGCGTTGTGCATCCTGGCCATCGCCTACCGCTTCTACAGCGCGTTTCTCGCGACGCGGGTCGCGATGCTCGACGCCACCGCCGTCACGCCCGCCCATACCAAGTACGACGGGCACAACTACTACCCCCTCAGCCGCTGGGTGCTGTTCGGGCACCACTTCGCGGCCATCACCGGCGCCGGGCCGCTCATCGGGCCCGTGCTCGCCGTGCAGTTCGGGTACTTCCCGGGGTTCGTGTGGCTCGTCATCGGCGTCTGCCTGGCCGGCGCCGTGCACGACTTCATGATCCTGTGGGCATCGACGCGGCGCGGTGGGCGATCGCTGGCCGAGATCGCGCGCGACGAACTGGGCCCGGTCGCTGGAACGACGGCGGGCATCGCGATCCTGTTCATCATCGTCATCGCGCTCGCGGGCCTCGGGCTCGCCGTCGTCAACGCGCTGCGCGAGAGCATCTGGGGCACCTACACGATCGCCATGACCATCCCGATCGCGTTCTTCATGGGCCTCTACATGTACAAGTGGCGGAAGGGGGCGGTGACGAGCGCGACGATCGTCGGCGTGGGCCTGCTGATCTTCTCGGTCGTCAGCGGGGCCTGGGTCGCCGAGACCGGCTGGGGGCAGCTGTTCCTGCTCAACAAGAACCAGCTGGTGCTGTCGCTCGCGGTGTATGGCTTTGCGGCGTCGGTGCTCCCGGTCTGGCTGCTGCTGGCGCCGCGCGACTACCTGTCGGCGTTCATGAAGATCGGCACGATCGCCTTCCTGATCATCGGCGTCATCGCCGTGCAGCCCACGCTCCACGCGCCGGCGATTTCGCAGTTCGTGGGCGGCGGCGGGCCGATCATTCCCGGCAAGGTGTTCCCGTTCGTGTTCATCACGATCGCGTGCGGCGCGATCTCTGGCTTCCATGGCCTGATTTCGTCGGGCACGACACCGAAGATGATCGACAACGAAACCGACATCCGGCCGATTGGCTACGGCGCCATGCTGATGGAGGGTGTCGTCGGGATCGTGGCGTTGATCGCGGCCTCGGCGCTGTTTCCCGGCGACTACTTCGCCATCAACGTGTCTGAGGCCAAGTTCGCGACGCTGGGCCTGTCGCACGTGAACCTCGAGATGCTGTCGGCCGAGGTCGGCGAGAACGTGGCGGGGCGGCCCGGTGGCGCGGTCTCGCTGGCGGTGGGGATGGCGCAGATCTTCACCGCGCTGCCCGGCATGGCGAGCCTCATGTCGTACTGGTACCACTTCGCGATCATGTTCGAGGCCCTGTTCATCCTGACGACGATCGACGCCGGCACGCGCGTGGCACGTTTCATCGTGCAGGAGTTCGCGGGCCGTTTCTACGCCCCGATGGCCCGGACCGACTCGGTGCCGGCCTCGGTGCTGGCGACGACGATCGTCGTCGGCGCGTGGGCCTCATTCATCTGGGCGGGCAGCATCGAGACGATCTGGCCGATGTTCGGCATCGCCAACCAGCTGCTGGCGACGGTGGGCCTGGCCGTGATCACGATCATGCTGGTGAACGCGGGCCGCGCGAAGTACGCGTGGGTCACGCTGCTGCCGATGTGTTTCGTGGCGACGACCACGGTCACGGCCGGCGTGCTGTCGGTCCGCGACAACTTCTGGCCGATGGCGACCGGACCGAACGCGGCGCTGCACACGCAGGGCCTGGTGAACACCGTGCTGACATGCACGATGCTGGTGTGCGTGGCGGTGATCCTGGTGGTGGCGGCACGCCGATGGCTGAGCGTGGCGCGCGGCACGCCGGCCACGCCGGCGCAGGCGAATTCCTGACATCGCGGGCACCCCGAGGTGCGCCACTGGCCCCGTTGCCGGGGCCGGACGCGCGCCGGCCGATTCCGGGGCGCGCCGACATGCACACCGCAGCCCTGCGCGGCACGCGTCGCGGGGCGCAATTGCCAGTGTGTCTGGGGTTTCCGCGGCAGGAGCGGCGGAGACGTTTCAAAGACAACCCGGAGACATCATATGGCTCGACTCCCCGGACCCTCCTTGGTAGTTTCTCGGTGACAACACACATCGACGTCCGGCGTTAGCCGGGTCACGAACGCGTGCAGGGCGGGGGACTGCCGTGCGCACGGTCGTGGTGAGCGGTCGCACCCCGTCGGCCGCAGAGGTCTACAGGAGGGATTGATGCGCGCTTTGACGCGGCTTCTGGCAGTGGTCGTGTGTACGCTCGTCGCGTGCGCGGCGCCGGCGCTGGCCCAGCAGCGGGCCTCGGTGAGTGGGCACGTGTTCGACCCCGAGGGGCTCGCGCTGCCGGGCGCCACGGTGACGCTCGTCGAGCAGAGCACCGGCTTCTCGCGCACCGTCGTCTCGGCCGAGACAGGCGGCTACTCGGTGCCCAACCTGACGCCGGGCGTGTACTCGCTGACCGTCGAGATGGAAGGTTTCGGGGCCGTCAAGCGCGCCGACCTCGCCCTGACCGCCGGCGCCGAGATGACCATCGACATGAAGATGCAGATGGCTGGCGTGATGGAGGCCGTGACCGTCATGGCCGAAGCGCCCCTGGTCGAGCGCAACAGCAACAAGATCGGCGGCAGCCTGTCGGGCAAGGAGATCGACCAGGTGCCGTCGAACTTCCGCAATTTCACGGCGCTGACGCAGCTCATTCCCGGCATGACGCCGAATCCGGCCGCGTCGTCGTTCGAGGGCGGGCAGGTCGTGGCCAACGGCACGCCCTCGCAGGGGAATCTCTACCTGCTCGACGGCATGTACAACAACGACGACCGGCTCGGGGGCAGCCAGGGCACGCAGGTGCGCGTGGTGCTCGACAACATCGAGGAGTACCAGGTGCTGTCGAACCAGTACTCGGCCGAGTACGGCGGCGGCGCCGGCGCCATCATCAACATGGTGACCCGCGGTGGCACCAACAAGTTCTCGGGGCGCGCGTACAACTACTTCCGCGACGATCGGTTCAACACGCGCGGGCACTTCCTGGCCGACGGCGCGCCCAAGCCCGACGAACGGACCCTGCAGACAGGCTTCGCCCTGGGCGGGCCCATCGTCAAGGACCGCGCCCACTTCTACTTCACCATCGAGCGCGACGAAGAGGAGATTGCCGGCGCCAAGCGGTTCCCCGCGGCGGCCGCGCCGCTCGCACGCGACTTCGTCGGCGCGTTCACGGTCGATGCGATGAACTACTTCGGCCGCGGCGACGTGCAGATCAACGAGAAGAACTTCGTCTCGGTGCGCTGGGTGCTCGAGACGGCTAAGTCGCAGGGCGAGGGGTTCAACGCCAACACGCAGACGACCGACGCGCAGCAGTGGGAGAACGACTGGGATCAGCTCTTCAGCGCCAGCTACACCGCGGTGCTGTCTGATCGGGCGTCGAACGTCATCCGCATCGGCCGCATCGGCGAGGAACTGGCCACGGGTGCGCAGGCGTTCTTCGACGACGACATCAAGTTCATCGGGTTCGACGGGCGCGATCCGTTCTCGATCGGGCAGTCGAACGTCCACCCGAGCTACACGACGGGCACCGGCGGATCGATGGTGCGCACGCGCATCCGCACGTACGTGTTCGACAACTCGTTCAGCTACTTCCTCCCCAACCTCTGGGGCGGTGAGCACACCCTGAAGATGGGCGCCGGCTTCAGCCTCAACCAGATGCCGCCGCGCACGACCGTCGACTCCGGGACCTTCCAGTTCCGCGGCGACCTGCCATACGACCCGAACAACCCGGCGACCTACCCGTTCCAGTTCGACGTCACCGTGGGCCCGCCCGGCGTCAACGGCTACGACGTCGTGTCGAAGGACCGCAAGGCGTACGCGTTCTTCGAGGACAAGTGGCGGGTCACCGACAACGTGACGGTGAACGTCGGGTTGCGCTACGACAACCAGCGCCAGACACCGGCCAGCAAGGACGACTTCGCGCCACGGCTCGGGCTCGTGTGGGACGTGACGGGCCAGGGCAAGACGGTGGTGCGCGGCGGCATCGGGAAGTTCTACTCGTATCCCCCGGTAGTGCTCGACCTGACGCACCAGCAGTCGGGCGTCAAGACGCTCTTCCCGACGTTGACGATCACGGATCCCAACAGCCCCGTGCTCAGGCCGTCGGTCATCACCGATTCCGACGGGAACCTGGGCGTCGCAACCGTCAGCCCGGCTGGTGTCGCAGAACTGAACCGGCTGCGCGACCAGATCATCGCGGGTTCGACCTTCAACCGGAACCCGCGCATCGACAGCCCCGACCGGCAGATGCCGTACGCGTGGGCGTGGAGCGTGGGCCTGAGCCACCAGCTGTTTGGCCACTCGGCCATCGGCATCGATTACGTCGGCAACGCGTCGCGCGACCAGCTGGGCGTGGTCGACATCAACGAGCCCGTGAATCGCGTGCGGCCAGGCGTCGCGGTGTTCGATCCCTCGGGGACGCTGATTCCCGCCGAGGCGCGCGGCACCAACTTCGCCCGCGTCCTCCAGACGCAGTCGGGATCGCAGTTCAACGGCAGCTACCACTCGCTGCAGGTGTCGCTGAACAAGCGCATGGCCAACCGCTGGAGCGGACGCCTCGCCTACACGCTGCAGCACAGCACCTATGTCGGGCTCGGCAATCCCGACGCGCGGCGCGTGTGGCTCGACAACGACATCGCGGCCGACGACGGCCGGTTCCAGTTCGACCGCAAGCAGGTGCTGGCGATGAGCGCCACGGTGAACCCGTTCAGCACGTTCAACATCGCGGCCGTGCTGAGCAAGATCACCGGCGCCCCCATCAACGAGACGGTGGGCACCGACGTGAATGGCGACGGCGACAACAACGATCGTCCGATCGCCGGCATCGACGACCTGACGATCCCGATCCGGTCGGAGCTTGACTCGCAGGGCCGCGCGGTGATCAACGGCCTCGAGGGCCCAGGATCGTTCCTCATCGACATGTCGTTCCGCTACGCGATCCCGATCAAGCGCGGGCTCCAGGGGCTCGACCTCTACTACGACATCTTCAACGTGCTCAACAAGGAGAACCTGGTGCCACCCACCGGCAACCGCCGGTCGGCCAACTTCATGATCTCGACGTCGGCGCAGTTTGCCCGGCAGATGCAGTTCGGCGTGCGCGTCAGGTTCTGAGGCGTGGCAGGAGGCAGGATGCGTGCGTGCGTGCGTGCAGGCGTGGTGACGCTCGCCCTGGCCGGGGCGGGCGTCGTCGCCGTGGGAGAGGGCGTGCTCGTCGAGCCGATTGCGGCCCAGATGGAGCTCGCGGTGATGGTGGGGACGGTCAAGGATGAGGCGGGCGCGCCGCTTGCCGACGTCACGTTCAGGATCAAGGACGTCGAGCGTGGCCGCGAGGTGATCGTCAAGAGCGACAAGAGCGGGAAGTTCTACCGCCGGGGGCTGCAGGCCGTCGAGTACGACCTGACGGTCGAGAAGGAGGGCTACCAGCCGATCGTCGACCGCATCAAGCTGACGGCTGGCACCGATCGGCGGTTCGACTTCAAGCTCGCCAGGGCGGCTCCCGCCGGTGCCGGCGAGTTCGTCGAGGGTGTGGCCGCGTTCAACAAGGGTGATACCGCCGCCGCGATCGCGGCCTTCGAGGCCGCCGTGCAGAAGGCGCCCACGCTCGCCGAGGTGCGCGTGAACCTGGCGCTGGCCTACATCCAGGCCAGGCGCCTGCCCGAGGCGGTGGCCCAACTCGAAGAAGCGTCGCGACTCGCGCCTGACGATTCGCGTATCGCCTTCCAGCTCGGCGGCGCCTACATCGACGCCAAGGACATGGCCAGGGCGGCCGGCGCGTTCGAGCGGGGCCTGGCCAAGGTGCCGTCGCCGCCGGACGCGATTGCGGTCGAGGCCATGGTCGCGCTCGGCGACGTGTATTTCGCCCAGGGTGAGGCCGAGCGGGCGATGGGGCAGTACCAGAAGGCCGTGGCGGCGAAGCCCGACGCCGCGGGGGCGAAGCTCGGGCTCGGCAAGGTGCACGCGAGCAAGGGTGAGCTCGACAGGGCGCTCGGGTTGTTTCGCGAGGTCAGCGCGGCCGCGCCGGGGACGCCGGAGGCCGCGCAGGCCGAGGCGTTCATCAAGGCCCTGCAGAACACGAAACCGCCGGCGTAGCGCCCACGGCGCCCCGCAGGCGGATCCACGAGAAACCGAACCGTCAGCCTTGGAGGCAGGACGATGACGCGTGCGAAGTCAAGAGTGGTGGTGTCGGCAATGGTGGTGCTGTGTGCGAGCGTCACCGCGTTGTGGTCGCAACAGAAGGCCGAGAAGGGCGGCGGCGACGAGACGGGGCCCTACGAGCTCGTGGCCAACTGGCCGCAGCCCGTGTGTGGCGCGGGGTACACCTGGGGATCGACCGCCGGGATCTGGGCCGTGAGTCCCGACAAGGTCTTCATCTTCCAGCGTGGGTGCCTGCCGGAGCTGAAGGGCGGCGCCCAGAACGTCTCCACGGCCTTCATCCCCGAACGCAACGCCTCTGGCTATGACCTGTCGCAGAAGGACACGTCGCGGCATCCCCGGTGGGACCACAACCTGTATGTCGTCGATCGGTCGGGCAAGATGATCGAGTCGTGGGAGCAGCACAACGACAAGTTCGTGCGTCCCCACCGCGTCCTGATCAACCCCTACGATCCCGAGAAGCACGTGTGGCTCGTGGACGATGGGGCGCACATGGTCTACAAGTTCACGCACGACGGCAAGAAGCTCGTGATGTCGCTGGGCGAGTTCAAGGTCGAAGGCAACGACGACAAACACTTCGGCCGCCCGACCGACATCGCGTGGCTGCCCGATGGCACGTTCTTCGTCAGCGACGGCTACACGAACACGCGCGTGGTCAAGTTCGACAAGAACGGCAAGTTCCTGCTGACCTGGGGGCAGAAGGGCAACCAGCCCAATGAAACGCGCCCGGGCTACATGAACACCGTGCACGCCATCGCCATCGACAAGCAGCGCCGCGTGTACATCTCGGATCGCGCCAACTCGCGCATCCAGGTGTTCGACGAGAACGGCAAGTTCCTCGATGCGTGGCCGAACATCCGCCGCCCGTACGCGGTGCACATGTCAGACGACCAGCACCTGTGGGTGAGTGACGGCATCACGCAGAAGTTCCTGAAGTTCGACCTGAACGGCAAGCTGCTCTACTCGTGGGGCACGTTCGGCGCGTTCCCCGGCGGCTTCTGGGGCGTCCACCAGTTCAGCGTCGACAGCGAGGGCAACCTCTACACCGCCGATGTGCACGTGGGGCGCCCGCAGAAGTTCAAGCCGAGGGCAGGGGTCGATCCCAAGGTGCTCGTCGGGCGGGCCATGCCGCAGGCCGGCTCGTAGGGTGCACCCGCCGGGCGCGTCACGTCATAGCGCCTGGCATCGTTTGGCCCGGGCCCGCATGGCTTGGTAGCATGCGGGCCCTGGTGCCCGGATCCCTCGACATCTCGCACCTGCGCTTCGGCGCCCCCGACTGGCTGCCGCTGCTGGTGGTGCCGGCGGTGTGTGCCGTGCTCATCGCCTGGCGCTTCTCGCGTCGCATCGGCGACGCCAGGCGCCTGCGTCGCGCGCGCAGCGTGCCCGTCCGCGAGCGCATCTCGCGCATCGGCGACCTCGTGTTCTGGGGCTGCCTGGCCGGGGCGCTCGCCTGCACGATCGTGGCCCTGGCGCGGCCACAGGCCGTCGTCGCGCTCATCCGCACCGCCGGCATCGACGTCGTCATCCTGCAGGACGGTTCCGCGTCGATGCGCGTCGCCGACGTGCGGGGCGACCGCTGGCAGCGATCGGTGGCGTTCCTCAGGACGTTCGGCGAGGCCCTGCGCTGGAAGGACGACCGGATCGCCCTCGCGCTGTTCGCCAACATCGCGACGCCGCAGATCCGCCTGACGCGCGATCCCAACACCTTCTTCTTCTTCCTCGACCATCTCGATCGTGAGCCGCCCTTTCGCCTGTCTGACGACGGGACGTGGGACACGAACATCGAGCGGGGGATCTACTGGGGCCTGCGCGTGATCGAGAAAGACGAGGAAATCCGCGGGCGTTCGCCGAACGCGCGTGCCTTCGTGCTGGTGAGCGACGGGCAGGCGTGGAGCGGCGAAGTCGAGCAGTCGATCGCGCGGGCCAGGGCGCGTGGGATTCCCATCCACGTCGTCGGCGTGGGCACCACCGCGGGCGGCATCATCCCCGACCCGCAGCGGCAGCAGGGGCAGGACATCCTCGTGTCGTCGCTCGACCGCGATTCGCTCTCGGTGATCGCGACGGCAGGCGGCGGCCGGTACTTCGAACTCGATCGCGAGCCAGACAGTGACATCGCCAACGCCATCATCGCGGTGACGCGGGCCAGGGCCACGTCGGCGGGCGTGAGCGAGACCGTCGATGAACTCTACTGGTACGCGCTCGCGGCGGCCGGCATCCTGATGGCACTCGGCGGTTTCGCCCTCCGCGACCGCGCCGCCATCGGCCTGCAGGTGGTGACGGCCGCCGCGGTGCTCGCGTGGGTCGTGTCGCTGCGGTAGGTGTGGTCTCGCGTTGCACACGCTGTTCCGCAGGCAGAACCCCTGTCGCCACAGCCCTTGCCGCCCAGCCCGCGCCCGCTGACGTCCGCGCTTCCCCCAACCCGGTGCCCCCGCGTTTCCCTCATGACAACCCAGGATGATGAGGGTCTGACCCCAATTCCCGCCTGAAGCGGTGGAACCGGCAGATTGGCGCGAGCTCGCAACCTATTCGTGCTGATCTCGGGTCTGACCCGAAATGGCGGAGTTTGCGGGGCAGACTGGGGAATGCGACGCCGCGGGGTTACGGCTGGGGCTGGCGGAGGACGTGGCGGACGATCTCTGGGGCGATCTGTGGCAGGGGGAGTTCGCGCGAGGCGAGGCCGGCCTGCGAGACGGCGCCGGGCATCCCCCAGACGACACTCGTCGCTTCGTCCTGGACGATGATGCGCGCGCCCAGGCCGTGCAGGGCCTTGCAGCCCTTGAGGCCGTCGTAGCCCATCCCGGTGAGCACCACGGCCAGTGTGCCAGCCCCGTACACCGCGGCCGAGGCCCGGAAGAGCACGTCGGCCGCCGGGCGGCAGGCATTCTCGGGCGGATCCTCGTTGAGCACCACGCGCACTGGGCCGCCCCGCCGTTCGATTGACAGGTGCTGGCCGCCCGGCGCGACCGTGATCGTGCCCGGCTGGACGATCTGGTCGTGTGTCGCGACGGTCACCGGGAGCCTGCACCGCTGCGACAGCCGTTGAACCAGCATCGGAATGAAATGCACCGGCATGTGCTGCACCACGAGCACGGGCACGGGCCACGGGGCGGGGAGGCCCGCCAGCACGACCTCGAGCGCATTCGGACCGCCGGTCGAGGCTCCGATGACGACGACGTCGATGTGAGGGTCGGATGTGGCCATGGCGTGGCGAACGGTGGCGTCGTGCGACGCCCGAACGTCACGGGGCGCGCCAGGAACGACAAAGGGGCACAGCCCGGCGGCTGCGCCCCTTCATCATCGCACTCTTCTGCGCCGAATCCCATGCGCCAGGCCGACGCGTGACGCGCAGGCCGGCCCGGCGCAGGGCAACGCCCTACGGCTGCGGGGCCTGCGGCGCGGGGGCCGCCGGCTTGGCATCGGGGTCGATCGGCGCGATCTTCTCGCGCTTCAGCGCCGCGTTCACGCGCGCCAGCTCGGTCTTCAGCGTCGCGTCCATCTTCTTCACCTGCACGTCGAGCAGGCCCGAGAGTTCCTTGAACACCTCGTGGCTCTGGTCGGTCGGCTTGGTGTCGCTCGCCTCGATCACGCCGGCCAGCGACGCGATCTTGTTGTTCAACTTGATCGGGTAGTTGAGCGGGTCCTGTCCCGAGCGGTTCCTGACCTGGTAGACCTCTTCCTCGACCGCGGTCAGCGGCTTCATGAGGCCGTCGGCGAGCGCCTGGATCTCCTTGCGCCGCTTCTCGGGCACCTTGCCCATGCGGTCGTTGACCTGTTCGCGGATCGCGCGGATCCGGATCACCGTGCTGTTGGCCTCGGTGACCTTGTCGCGCACCTGCGTCGACAGCTTGTACTGGTCGTGCAGGTCGTCTTCGCTGATGCCCTTCTTCTTGAGGCGCGCGTCGAGGCCGATGCTGAACGGCCGCGTGGCGGTTTCGCCAAGCGCCGACACCTTGACGGTGTAGGTCCCCGGAGGCGATGCCGGCCCGCGCTGCGGCTGCGCCGCCCACATGATCATGCCCGGGAACACGAGCGCGCCCTGCTGCCGCATGTCCCACGTGAAGCGGTTCATGCCCTTCTTCACGCTGACGCGTGGCTGCTGGAAGCCGAAGAAGCCCCCGCCCTCGCCGCGTGCGGGCGGCGGCGGATCCTTCGGCGTGCCGGTGAACGTGCGCAGCGGCGCGCCCTTGCTGTCGAGGATCTCGATCTTCACCTCGTCGGCGTCCTTCGACAGGTAGTAGTCGAACGCCACGTTGGCATCGAGCCCGCGCTGCGGGTTCACCGGCTCGAACAGGTGCAGCGTCGACTGCGTGATCTGCGACGTGGCCTGGCGGAGCAGGCCGATGTCGTCGAGCACGTAGAAGCCGCGGCCGTGCGTGCCGATGACCAGGTCGCGCTCCTCGACGACGATGCCGTGCACCGGCGTGACGGGCAGGTCGAGCCGCAGCGACTGCCAGTTGGCGCCATCGTTGAACGACACGTAGATGCCGTGCTCGGTGCCGAGGTAGAGCAGGCCGCGCCGCTTCGGATCCTCGCGGATCGTGCGTGGGAAGTCGGTGTCGGGGATGCCGGTGGTGATCCTGGTCCACGTCGCGCCGAAGTCGGCCGTCTTGTAGATGTACGGCTTCCGGTCGTCGCGCTGGTAGCGGTTCCCGACCAGGTAGGCGACACCGTTCTGGTGCGGCGACGCCTCGATCAGGCTGATGCGCACGAAGTCGGGCATGCCCTGCGGGTTGACCTTGGTCCAGTTCTTCCCGCCGTCACGCGTCACATGCACGTAGCCGTCGTCAGAGCCCGTCCAGATCGTGTGATGGTCCTGGCGCGAGGGCGCCACCGTGAAGATCGTCGCGTAGGTCTCGACGCCCGTCTGGTCCTTCGTGATCGGGCCGCCCGAGGCCTGCATCGTCGCGGGATCGGCGCGCGTCAGGTCGGGGCTGATCTTCTCCCAGCTCTGCCCGCCGTTGGTCGTGCGGAACAGGTGCTGCGACGAGGCATAGAGCACCTTCGGGTCGAGCGGCGAATAGACGATCGGGAACGTCCACTGGAAACGCTCCTTGATGTCGATCGACGAGTGCCCCATCGGGTTGCTGGGATAGATGGTGACGACGCGGCGCTGATCGGTGCTGCGGTCGAGGCGCGTCAGCAGGCCGCCGTAACTGCCCGCGAAGAACACGTCGGGGTCGTTGGGGTCGGCCGCGATGTAGCCGCTCTCGCCGCCGCCGGGCGAGTAGAAGATCGGCGGCAGGCTGCCTTCGCCCGCGCCAGGGTTCGTCTCGCTCGAGATGCACGCCGTCGAGTTGTCCTGCTGTGCGCCGCAGACGTGGTAGGGCACGTGCTTCGTGGTGAACACGTTGTAGAACTGCCCGGTCGCGAAGCCCTGGCCCGACCACGTGGTGCCGGCGTTGACCGACACGTTGCCGCCGCCGTCGTTGGCCTGCACCATGCGCTTGTTGTCGTTCGGGGCGATCCACAGGTCGTGGTTGTCGCCGTGCGGCACCCGGATCTGCGTCGGGAACGTCTTGCCCGCGTCGTCGCTGCGCCAGAACTGCACGTTGAGCACGTAGACACGGTCCTTGATCTGCGTGTCGGCCGTGATGTGCGTGTAGTAGAACGCGCGCTGCCGCAGCTTGCGGTCGTTGTCGCCGGCCTTCCACGTCGCGCCCGCGTCGTCAGACACGAAGACGCCGCCGTTGTCGTTCTCGATGATGGCGTAGACGCGGTTGCCGTCGACCGGCGAGATCGCGACGCCGCTCTTGCCCCACAGGCCGGCCGGCAGGCCGGGATTCTTCGAGATGTCGGTCCAGGTCGTGCCGCCGTCGGTCGACTTGTACAGCGCGCTGCCCGGGCCGCCGCTCTCCATCGAGTGCGGCGTGCGGTAGATCTCCCACATCGCCGCGAACATCACGTTGGGGTTGTTGGGGTCGATCGACAGGTCGATGGCGCCGGTCTTGGCATCGCGGAACAGGACGCGCTCCCAGGTCTTGCCGCCGTCCTTCGAGCGGAACACGCCGCGCTCGTCGTTGGGCCCGTAGGCATGGCCGAGCACGGCCGCGTACACGAGGTCGGGGTTCGTCGGGTGCACGCGGATCTTGCTCACCGTCTCGGTGTTGGCGAGCCCGGCGTGCGCCCAGGTCTTGCCGGCGTCGGTCGACTTGTAGATGCCGTCACCCTGGATGATGTTGCCGCGGAAGCACGCCTCA
>JAEUQQ010000422.1 GCA_016789685.1 Acidobacteriota bacterium
AGCGGCGCGGCCAGTGGCCTTGAACTCGTGCCGCCCTCCATTGGCGTCTTCGCCGCGATGTCGGGGGGTGCCGTCGAGGGCGTCCTCGTCTACAGGGCGCAGAGGCAGCACCAGGCTTGGTCGCACTACAGGCCGCGCGCCCATGCCGGACGCAGGCGCGCCGACTCGGGCGCGGCGATGGCCTGCCGCACCTGGTCGAGCAACCGCGCCTTGTCGGCGCCGAGCGTGCCCTTCAGCACCAGCCAGTTCGACGCGTGATCGCTGCGGAACACGGTGCGCCTGAGGTCGAGCGCGGCAAGGAACCGCTCCATCTCGACGAACAGCTCGTGCATCGACAGCGGCGACCACGCTGGGAATCGCTCACGAAAGCGCGCCTCGCCCTTCGGGAAGCTGACCACGAGCGTGGCGAGGTACTCCGGCTGCGCCGCGTTGACCAGCCGCGCGGAGTTGTCGGCGTGCTGCGCCGACAACGCGGCCCCACCCAGGCCGTTGAGGATCATCACCGAGCGCCTGATGCCGGCGGCACCGAGCTTGTCGAGCGCGTCAATGGTGGTGCTGAACGTCTCGCCCTTGTCGACCAGATCGAGCACCTCGTTGTCGCCCGACTCTGCGCCGACATACGCGATGGCCAGGCCCGCGTCGGCAAGCTCCCGCAACTCGCCCGCGCTCTTGTGACGCAGGTTCCGAGGCAGACAGTAGGTCGATACCCGGTGCACGGCGGGTAGATGCTCCCGAATGGCCCGCAGCACGTCGAGCAGGCGCCGCGTCGACAGCGTCATGGCGTCGCCGTCGGCAAGGAACACGCGCCTGACCTCGGTGCCCAGCACCTCGGCGGATCGACGGATGTCGTCGAGTACTTCGACGTCGGGCCGCGCGCGGAAGCGTTTCTGCGGCGCCGTGTACATCTCGCAGAACGTGCACCGGTTCCACGAGCAGCCGTTGGTGAGCGGCAGGATGAGGGAGTCGGCCTCGCTCGGTGGGCGAAAGACCGGGTCGATGTACCGGACTGGAAACACCTGCATGGCACCTCTGGGGACCAATCATCCTACCGCGCGCCGGTGAAAGGGTCGCGCCGAACCGATACGACGATATCGAAGCCTGACCCGGCAGGCGTGAGTCAGTCTTCGGGCGGTTCACCGCTGGGCGCCATCTTAGCTGCGCGAACGTCCTCCACGAGTCATCTCCGACGAACGCCCCCGGGTCGGCAGCCACGCGCCGCATGCCGTCGAGCACGGCCGTCGCCGATGCCTTCGATGTCTGCGCGTGCTGGAGCATCTGCTGCGCCATGACCATGCAAGGGCCAGGCGGGATGCCCATCTTCTGGAAGTCGCGGGTCTTCATCGGCGAGCACTGTATCGTCGGCTCGCCGTTCGCGCCATCTCGTGCCGTGGGACACGTAGCCCTTCGACGCGTGGTCCCCCTCGCGCGGGCACCGCCGGGGATGGGTGTTCGTGGAGACGGGCGTGATCGTACAGTGGCCGCCAGCGCAGCCAGGGCTGCGCCCGCGGAACGAATACCCGTCCCCGGTGGCGCCCGCCGCAGCGCGACAGCGCGCTTGTTCGCCCGTGGGCGTCGCGGTACAGTACCCCGATGAAAGTCGCCATTGAACTGCCAACCGCGCAGGCCACCCAGCTCGAGAACGAGGCCAGGCGCCTCGGGGTGTCTGTCGAGGATCTCGCGCGTGCTGCCGTGGCCGACTTGCTGGCAGCCCCCGACGCGGCGTTTCAGGCCGCATCGGAACGCATTCTCGCTCGGAACCTCGAGCTGTATCGTCGCCTCGCCTGATGCGCTTTCTCACGCTGGGTGAGGTCGTTGTGCTTCACCGCGCCATTCTCGTCGCCACCGGTGGCGCAGAAGGCATCCGCGACCTGAACGCACTCGAGTCGGCGCTCGCACAGCCCAAAGCCACGTTCGACGGCACCGATCTCTATCCGACGGTCGTCGACAAGGCGAGTGCCCTGGCCTTCGGGCTCGCGATGAACCACCCCTTCGTCGACGGCAACAAGCGAATCGCCCACGCCGCGATGGCCGTGTTCCTCGATCTCAATGGACTCGCCATCGAGGCAGACGTCGATGAACAGGAGCGGCTGATGCTCGACCTCGCGGCCGGGCAATTGCCGCGGCATGCGCTCACTGACTGGCTGCGAGCGCACGCCTCCGCCCGGACGTAGCCTGCCGGGCGCCGTTGGCGCAGCCGCCGACGCGCCCTCACGCGGGCACCGCCGGGGATGGGTGTTCGTGGAGACGGGCGTGATCGTACAGCGGCCGCCAGCGAAGCCAGGGCTGCGCCCGCGGAACGAATACCCGTCCCCGGTGGGGCCCGCCGCCGCGCGACACCGCAGAGCCCCGATACCTCCAACCCGCCCCGCCACCCCCGACACCTGCGTCGCGAACCTGTCATGACGGCTCGGCGTTGCGCCCGGGCAGAAGCGGCGCTCGCTGTCGCGTATGATCGGCGCGCCCCGGAGGTTCCAGATGCCGCGCCGCGTAGTGCTCCTCGCTGCCCTGATCGTCTCGGCCACGCTCCTGCGCGCCCAGGAACGCCCGCCGTTCCAGACCGACTTTCCCGCCGAGGAGTTCGCGCAGCGCCGCACGCGCGTCATGGACGCCATCGGCGCCGACGGCATCGCCATCCTCCAGGGGGCGCCAGGCGTCGACGGGTTCAGGGTCTTCAGGCAGACGAACGAGTTCTACTACCTCACCGGGCTCGAGACCCCGCACGCCTACCTGGTGCTCGACGGGCGGACGCGCAAGACGACCCTGTTTCTCACTCCGCGGAACGAGGCGCTGGAACGCAGCGGCGGCGCCATGTGGGCGGCCGAGGACAAGGCCGACGTGATCGCGCTCACGGGCGTCGATGCCGTCGAGCCCGTGGATCGGCTGTCGCGCCTGACGTTCAACGCGATGCTGCGTCCGCCGCGGCCGAAGATCTGGGTGCCCTTCAGCCCGGCCGAGGGTGAGGCGCAGAGCCGCGACGAGATCCTCGGTCACCAGGCCGGTGTGGCGGCCGACCCGTGGGATGGCCGCCCGTCGCGCGAGGCGCACTTCCTGCGCCTGCTCGCGGAGCGGTATCCGGCACTCGAACGGCGCGACCTCACGCCCATCCTCGACACCCTCCGCGCCACGAAGAGCGAGCGTGAGATCGCGTTGATCCGGAAAGCGTCTGTGCTGGCAGGGCTGGGGCTGCTCGAGGCCATGCGCGGCACGAAGCCCGGCGTCCACGAATACGAGACGGCTGCCGCGGCGCGCTTCACCTTCCTCGCCAATGGCGCGAGGTACGAAGGCTACAACCCGATCGCTGGCGGCGGCACCAACGCCTGGATGGGCCACTACTCCCGCAACCTCGATCGGCTGAAGGCCGGCGACATGCTGCTGATGGACTACGCGCCCGACCTGCGGTACTACACGGGCGACGTCACCCGCATGTGGCCCGTGAGCGGCACGCACACGCCCGCGCAGCGCACGCTGGCGAACTTCATCCTGGCCTACCGCGACGCCTTCTTCCGCTACATCAAGGCCGGCGTCATGCCCGACGAGGTGCTGGCGCGCGCGCGCGACGACATGACGAAGGTACTGGCGGCGACCACGTTCGCCAACGAGCACCACCGGAAGGCTGCCGAGGCGATGCTGACGTTCCGCGGCCACCTGCAGCACCACGTCGGGATGACGGTGCACGATCCCGGCACCATCTGGGGCCAGCCGTTCCGCGAGGGCCAGGTGTTCACCGTCGACCCGATGATGTGGATCGCCGAAGAGAGGCTCTACGTGCGCATGGAGGACACGGTGCTGGTCACGAAGGACGGCATCGAGAACTTCACCGCCTTCCTGGCCAGCACGCCCGACGAGATCGAGGCCGAGATGAAGCGCGACGGCGTGCTCGCGCGCGTGCAGCGGCTGCCATCCACGCCCGCGAAAGCGCCCTAGACAACGTGCCGCGCCTCTCGCGCCGGCACACGGCGAGGGGTACGCCGCCGACTTGACGTCACGAATGGCGTTGAGTAATTTTACTCAACGCAATGAGCAAACGAATCCGACCGTTCGAGCGGGAACAGGGCCGGGTGCTCGCGAAGAGGCTTGGCGAGCCACGCCGATTCATCCAGGTCGTCGCCGGTCCACGCCAGGTGGGCAAGACGACCCTCGTCGACCAGGTCCTGCGCCGGACCCGCATTCCCACGCTCTTCGTGTCGGCCGACGAGCCGACCATCCGCGACACCGCCTGGCTCTCATCGCAGTGGGAACGCGCGCGCGTCATGGCCGCCGACGCCGGACCGGACGGCGCCGTCCTTGCCCTCGACGAGATCCAGAAGATTCCGCGCTGGTCCGACACGGTCAAGCGCCTCTGGGACGACGATTCACGCGCCCGCCGTCACCTCAGGGTGGTGCTGCTCGGCTCGGCCCCGCTCCTGGTGCAGCAGGGGCTCAGCGAGAGCCTGGCGGGCCGCTTCGAGATCGTCCACCTGCCGCACTGGTCATACGCCGAGATGCGCGCGGCCTTCGGGCTGTCGATCGAGCAGTACGTGTTCTTCGGCGCCTATCCCGGAGCCGCGGCACTCATCGACGAACCCGCGCGCTGGCGCCGCTACGTGCTCGACGCCCTCATCGAGACGACCATCGCCAGGGACGTGCTCCTGATGACGCGGGTCGACAAGCCAGCGCTGCTCCGGCGACTGTTCGAGCTGGGCTGCCGACATTCGGGCCAGGTGCTCTCGTACACGAAAATGCTGGGCCAGTTGCAGGACGCCGGCAACACCACCACGCTGGCGCACTACCTCGACCTGCTGGGCGGCGCGGGCATGCTCACCGGCCTTCAGAAGTACGCGGGCACTGTCGTGCGTCAACGTGGGTCGAGCCCCAAGCTGCAGGTGATGAACACGGCGCTCATGACGGCGCCGTCAGGTTTCTCACCCGACGATGCCAGGAAGGACACGGAGTTTCGCGGCCGGCTCGTCGAGTCGGCGGTGGGAGCGCACCTCGCGAACGCGGCTGCTGCAGGCACGTGCGATCTGTTCTACTGGCGTCACCAGAGCCGTGAAGTCGATTTCGTCGTTCGTGCCGGTCAGGCTGTCGTGGCCATCGAGGTCAAGAGCGGGCGCGCTCCCAGCGCCTTCCCCGGGCTGGCCGATTTCGCCGCGGCCTTCACGCCTACTCGCACCCTCATCGTCGGGGGAGCCGGGCTCCCGCTCGAGGAGTTCCTGCGCGCACCTGTCGAGCAGTGGCTGCGCGCCTGAACTGCCGAGACGCCATGGTGCCCAGACCGCGACGCGGATCGCGAGACGCAGCCATCAGCGCGCCTCGCTGAACGTCGCCTCCATCAGCACCCACTGGTGCGGGTCGAGTACCACCCGCACCGGCCGCGCGCTCGCGATCGTGAATTCCTGTGTCGCCTGGTCGATCTGCACGGTCGTGATCGCGGGCGCGGCGCTGCCTTCGGTGTAGACGGCCACCTGCAGCGGCATCGAGAACAGGCGCGCCGCATCGCGCTGCGCCAGCGTCACCACCACGGTCTTCGCGTCGGCGCGATACCGCCACGTGCCATCGAGGCGCACGAGCCCGCCACGTGTGAGCCACTGGTCGAAGAACCGCCCGAGGTCGCGCCCCGAGGCCCGCTCCATCTCGCCGCGGAAGTCGGCGGTCGTGGCGTGGCCGTCCTTGTGCGCGCGATAGTAGCTGCGGATCCCCGCCCAGAACGCCTCGTCGCCCACCATGCCCCGCAGCATGTGCAGCACCCACGCGCCCTTCTGGTAGATCTGGCCCGTCGTCACCTTCGACATGTCGGCGAGGTTGTCGTGGACGATGCGGTAGTCGGGCTGCTTCGCGTCGAAGTCGATCACCCGCTGCCGGCTTGATTCGAGGCCGCGCATGAACTCGTCGTGGCCGTAGGCGTGCTCGATGAACAGCAGCGTGAAGTACGTCGCGAAACCCTCGCTCAGCCACACGTCGTCCCAGTCGTACTCGGTGACCGCGTTGCCGAACCACTGGTGCGCGACCTCGTGGATGATGACGTTGCGCCAGCGTTCGCTGCGCGTGCCGGTGACCGAGCCCTCGCTGTAGAAGATCGCGCTGGCCGATTCCATGCCGCCGCTGACGCTGTTGGACTGGACGTTCGCAAGCTTCTCGTACGAGAACGGCCCGACGCGTTCCGAGTAGAAGGCCAGCGCGTCGCGCGTCGGCACGGCGAAGTCGTGGAACCCCTTGTCGCGATCGGTGGCGTAGACCCACGTCTGGATCGCCTTGCCGTCGTAGGTGTCGACATGCTGCACGGCGAAGCGCGCGACGCCGAGCACGTAGAGCCAGGGCGAGATGGCCACCGACTGGCGCCAGTGCGTGCGGCGGCGGCCGTCGGGCAGGTCGGTCTCTTCGATGAGCAGGCCATTCGAGACTACCTGGTAGTGCGCGGGTGCCGTCACCACCATGCTCGACGTCGCCTTGTCGTAGACGTGATCGACCGTCGGCAGCCAGTGCCGCGCCTTGTCGGGCCAGTTGTCGCTGAAGAACGTGCGCTCGCCGTGCCGGTTCGGGGCGATCCTGAGCCCGGTGGCCGGCACGCCCGCGTAGGCGATGCGCAGCTGCAACCGCTCGCCCTTCGCGAATCGCCGCGGCAACTGGACGACGACCGCGTGGTCGCGGTGCGTGAACGTGGCCCGCGCGCCATCCACCGACACCGCGCTCACCGTCATGCCCTTGCCGCTCGACGGGTCGTGGTTCACGAGGTCGAAGCGCAGCCGCTCTTCGTCGCCGGCGAACCTGACCTCGATGTCGGCCGTGCCGGTGATGCGGTCGTCCGCGTCACCCAGGTCGAGGGCGAACCGGTAGTCGACCACGTCGACGCGCGGGTTCTTGGGATAGGTGTCGGCGTACGCGTCGTCGAGCGGGCAGACGACCACGTACAGGGCAGCGAAACACGAGACCAGGAGTCGCATGGCTCGACAGCCTACTCCAACACCGGCTCCCCGATGCCGCCGTTCTGCGCGCTGCCGGTGTCTACTTCACCGGCTCGAACGTCACGTACCCGAACGCCTTCCCGTCAGGCGACCACGAGTTGACGTTGATCGTGCCCTGTCCGCCGGTGAACGTGGCGAGCACCTCAGGCACGGCGGGCGTCGCGACGCGGCCGGGCAGCGGCAGCCGGCGCAGCTGCACCTGCAGCGCGCGGTCGATGTGACCCTTCGTGCCCGGCGGGAACGACACGAACACCAGCCACCTGCCGTCGGGTGACGGATGCGGGAACCAGTCTTCCCAGTCGTCGCTCGTGATGCGTTCGGCACGCACGTCGTTCGGGCCGGCGCCGTCGGCCGGCATCCGCCAGAGGTCGTTGCCGCCCCCACGTTCCGAGTTGAAGTAGATCCACGCCCCGTCACGCGAGTAGTCGGTCCCGTCGTCGTGTGCCGGGTGCACGGTGAGACGTTCCTCGACGCCGCCCTCGACCGCGATCCGGTAGAGATCGAACTGCGTGCCGTCGCGCCGGCCGACGAACGAGAGGTACTTGCCGTCGGGCGACCAGCCGTGGAAGTAGCTGAGCGGCGCCGGCACCACGAGGCGCGGATTCCGGCCATCGGCATCGGCGACGTAGACCTGCGACTGCGGCGAGGCCGGCGAGCTCGCCGAGAAGGCGAGGCGCGTGCCGTCGGCCGACCAGTCGTGGTCGTTGTTGCAGCGATACGACGGATCGAGGGCGAGCGGCGTCGGGCCCGCCGAGCCGTCTGCCGGCAGCGTGTAGAGCCTGCCGCCGGAGTTGACGAGCAGCGTGCGCCCGTCGCGCGACCAGTTGGGGGCTTCCCAGACCCCGTCGCCCGTGTAGACGAGACGCGAGGTCTTCGATGCGAGATCGAACACCATCACGCGGCTCTTCGACACCGTGGGCGCCGCGGTTTGTGCTTCGAGCAGCAGCCCGCCGAACAGGCCGGCTCCGACCACACCGATCGCGAAACGAATCCACGTGCTCACGTCGTTGCCTCCAGCATCGTCAGAAGCGCCTGATCCAGATCGGCCCACAGGTCGCCAACGGCCTCGATGCCCACGCTGAGGCGCAGCAGCGACGGCGGCAGGTGCTCCTGGCCAGGGACGCTCGCCCGGCGCTCGATGGTCGACTCGACTGCGCCGAGGCTCGTGGCGTGCTGGATCAGGCGCAGTCCGGTGCACACCGCATCGGCGCTGGCGGCCCCGCCGCGCGCGTCGAACGAGATGACCGACCCGAAGCCCCTGAGCTGGCGGCGCGCGGCGTCGTACGTGGGATGGCTCGGCAGGCCCGGATAGCGGACCACTGACACGTGTGGATGGCCGGCGAGGCGCTCGGCCAGCGTCATCGCGCTGTGCTGCGCCCGTTCGAGGCGCAGCGCGAGCGTCCTCGCGCCGCGCACGGCGAGGAAGGCCTCGAGCGTGCCCGGGGTAGCCCCGGTGAGTTCCCGCGACATCCGCAGTTGCGCGGCGACGCTCGCCTCGCGCGCGGTGACCACGCCGGCGAGCAGATCGGAATGCCCGCCGATGAACTTCGTGACCGACTGCACGGCCACGTCGGCGCCGAGTGCCAGCGGACGCTGGTTGAGGGGCGTCGCAAACGTGTTGTCGACCGCCAGGATCGCCCCGGGCTTCCGTGGGGCGGCGCAGATGACGTCGACGTCGGCCACGGTCAGCAGCGGGTTCGAGGGCGACTCGAGCCAGATCAGGTCGGCCGTGGCGCAGGCCTCGAGCCAGCGCGCGGTGTCGGTGACCGCGATGCGCTGTACCGACCAGCGCCCGCGCCGCTCGCCCGCGCTGGCGAGCCCCGCCGCGCCCTGGTAGCAGTCGTCGGGCAGCGCCACGATCGCGCCCGTCGGGAGCTGGTCGAAGATCGCGGCGATTCCCGCCATACCCGAGGCGAAGGCGACTGCCGTTCCGCCTTCGAGGCCGCCGACGAGTTCCTCGAGGGCTTCCCACCCCGGCGTGCCATCGTCGCGAGAGTAGGCGCGGCCGTCGCCGAGCACGAAGTTCGAGGCCGGCCACGGTGGCACGTTGAGCGGCGAGCCCGGGCGCCGGTCGCGTCCCGCAGACACCACCCACGATTCGATCGAAGCAGTGTGTCGCAGGCCGTCTTCGCGCGCATTCTTCAAGGTCATGGTGCGATGGTAACAGGCCGCTCGCCCTGCGGCGGCGACCTCTGCCCGTCTGAGCCAGTCAACCGTCCGTGTGTGGTCAGGCGCGTGGCGCGGTCGCCGCCAGGCACGCACCAGTGCTACCATCTCGCCCGTCGGCCGCGCCACCAGTCGCTCGGACTGGCCTTCCGGCGCGCGGCCGCACGGAGTTCTTCCCCATGAGCATCGAGCGAAAGATCCTCGAGCTCGCGCACCTGCGTGAGACGGCCCACCAGGCCGGTGGCGACAAAAGGATCAGGAAACAGCACGAACAGGGCAAGTACACCGCCCGCGAACGCATCGAGAAACTGCTCGACGACGGCAGCTTCGAGGAGTTCGACACGTTCGTGACGCACCGCTGTACCGACTTCGGCATGGAGAAGGACCAGCCGTTGACCGACGGCGTGATCACCGGCCACGGCACGGTGAACGGGCGCCTCGTCTTCGTGTTCAGCCAGGACTTCACGATCTTCGGCGGCAGCCTCTCGAAGGCGTACGCCGAGAAGATCTGCAAGGTCATGGACCTTGCCGTGAAGGTCGGCGCGCCGATCGTCGGCCTGAACGACTCTGGCGGTGCACGCATCCAGGAAGGCGTGGATGCCCTGGCCGGCTACTCCGACATCTTCCTGCGCAACGTGATGGCGTCGGGCGTGGTGCCGCAGATCAGCCTGATTCTTGGCCCCTGCGCGGGTGGCGCGGTGTACAGCCCCGCCATCACCGACTTCGTCGCGATGACCCGTGGCACCAGCTACATGTTCCTCACGGGGCCGAAGGTCGTGAAGCAGGTCACGCGCGAAGACGTCACCACCGAGCAACTCGGCGGCGCCGACGTCCACGCGTCGAAGAGCGGCGTGACGCACTTCGTGGCCGACAACGAAGACGAGGCACTCGCCCTCGTGCGCCGGATGCTGGGCTACTTCCCCCAGAACTACCAGGAGAAGCCGCCGCTCGAGTCGTGCACCGATCCCGTGGATCGCATGGTGCCCGAACTGACAGGCGTCCTGCCCGAAGGCGCGAACCAGCCGTACGACGTCAAGGACGTGATCCGCACGATCGTCGACGGCGGCGACTTCCTCGAGGTGCACGAGGCGTGGGCGGCGAACCTGGTCGTCGGTTTCGCGCGCTTCAACGGCCGCAGCGTCGGCGTTGTCGCCAACCAGCCCAAGGTGCTCGCCGGCGTGCTCGACAACGCGGCGTCGATCAAGGGCGCGCGCTTCGTGCGGTTCTGCGACGCCTTCAACATCCCGCTGGTGACGCTCGAGGACGTGCCGGGTTTCCTGCCGGGCACGGCGCAGGAGTACGGCGGCATCATCCGCAACGGCGCGAAGCTGCTGTTCGCATTCGCCGAGGCCACCGTGCCCAAGGTGACGGTGATCCTTCGCAAGGCGTACGGCGGTGCGTACTGCGTGATGAGCTCGAAGCACCTGCGCGGCGACATCAACTACGCGTGGCCGACGGCCGAGATCGCGGTGATGGGTCCTGACGGCGCTGTCGAAATCATCTACAAGAAGGAACTCGACGCGGCCGACGACGTGAAGGCCAGGGCGGCAGAGCTCAAGGAGCGCTACGCGTCGGCGTTCGCGACGCCGTATGCAGCGGCGCGCAAGGGCTACATCGACGACGTGATCAAGCCGGCGACGACGCGCTTCCGCATCATCAAGGCGCTCGAGATGCTGGCCAACAAGCGCGACGGCAATCCCGGCCGTCGTCACACCAACATTCCCCTGTGAGGTGAGCGATGGCGCAGTGGGAAGCATGGACGATTACGGCACTCGGCATGGCCGTGGTCTTCATTGGCCTGGTGGCCTGCATCGCGTTCATCCAGCTCTTCGGGCGGCTGTCGCAGCACATCACGTGGGGTGACGAGGGCCACGGGCACGGCGGGGCCGCCGCCGTCGTCCCGGCGGCCGCGCCCGCGGCCGATGCATCGCCCTCCGCTCAGGTTCCCCCTGACGTGCTGGCGGTCATCGCCGTCGTCATCGAGCTGGAACGCAAGCTCTACATGAACAAGCCAGGCGCACGCGTGACCATCCGGCGTCAACCGCCGATCGCCTGACGCCAGGTCGAGGAACGGCATCATGAACCAGCACGTGCTTCGCATCGACGGCCGCGAGTACAAGGCGGTCATCAAGGACATCACCTCAGAACGCGCCCTCGTCGTCGTCGACGGGACCGAGTACGCCGTCGATCTCGTCAAGCTCGGCAAGCGCCCCGCATCGGCCGATGCCGTGCGCGTGGCCCCGGCGGCGGCGCCGGCGGTCGCGGCGGCCCCAGCGGCCGCGGCAGCCCCGCGTGCATCGGTGCCCTTGCGGGGCGGCGAAGGCGGCACCGTCGCGCCGTTGCCCGGCCTCGTGTTGTCGATCGCGGTGAAGGAGGGCGACAAC
>JAEUQQ010000423.1 GCA_016789685.1 Acidobacteriota bacterium
GGTGGTGGCCTCGATGGCCAACACCGCGACGCTCGACGCCGTGCTCGGCGAGCGGTACGTGTCGGAGTTCTACGGCCTCAGGCCAGATGTGCTCCTGACGCTCTACATCGAGCGCGGACTGTGGGACCGTTACCTGGCCCACGCGGCGAGCGCCCCGTGACGCCCCCGGAACTGGTCCTGGTCGTTCCCTGCCACAACGAGGCGGCGCGCCTCGATCCCGCGGCGTTTCTCGACTTCGCGGCCACCCACCCGAACGTCCGGTTGCTGATGGTCGATGATGGCAGCACGGATGCGACGGCTGACATCCTCGAGCGCGTGCGAGCAGCCGCACCGGCGGCGGTGCAGGTCATCACGCAGTCGCGCCGGAGCGGCAAGGGCGAGGCCATCCGCGTCGGGATGCTGGCGGCTCTGGAGCTGCGCCCCGCGCTGACCGGCTTCCTCGATGCCGACCTGGCGACACCGCTGAGCGCGATCGACGACTTCCTGGCCGTCTTCCGCACGCGTCGCCTGGTGGAGTTCGTGCTCGGGTCGCGGGTGATGCTGCTGGGGCGCGACGTGACGCGGACGATGACGCGGCACTACCTCGGGCGCGTTTTTGCGACGGCGGTGTCTCACGCCCTCGATCTTCGTGTCTATGACACACAGTGCGGCGCCAAGGTCCTGCGCGCCAACGAGGCGACCGCGGCGCTCTTCGCCGAGCCGTTCCGCAGCCCGTGGATCTTCGACGTGGAGCTGATTGCGCGGTACCTGCGGCTGCCTGTGGCGCCGGGCGAACCGGCGCGGCGCGAGCGGATGTACGAACTCGTCGTGCCGGCCTGGCACGACGTGCCCGGATCGAAGCTCCGGTGGTACGACTTCGCCAGGGCCATGGTCGATCTCACCCACGTCTGGCGCGAGCGGCGCCGCAATACCGATCCGCGCCGGGCGCAGTTGCCGATACAATCCGGGCGGCCTTGATGAGGGCGTCGCTGGCGCGGTCATCGTGCGGCACCGCACTCCCCGGCGCGAGGCTACGAGGGCGCGCCCCTCGCGGCAAAGTCGCAGGCGAACAACCCAGCCACCTCGCGAGGTCGGCCTGGCGCAGGAGACGACACGAT
This sequence comes from Acidobacteriota bacterium, assembly GCA_016789685.1. GTDB lineage: Bacteria > Acidobacteriota > Vicinamibacteria > Vicinamibacterales > JAFNAJ01 > JAEUQQ01. The sequence continues at coordinate 1,098 of JAEUQQ010000423.1, forward strand.
GAGCAATGAGACACAGCCCCCGACCCCGGTCACACGTCGCTCGTTCATGGGAACCGCCGCCGCGACGGCGGCCGGCATTTCGATCGTGCCGCGCCACGTCCTCGGCGGCACCGGTTTCCAGGCGCCGAGTGACACCGTCAACGTCGCCATCGTCGGGTACATCCACGGCATCGGCACGCGAAACCTCGACAACATCGCGCCCAGTGACAACATCGCCGCCCTGGTCGACTGCGACGAGGGCGAAGCCGCCAAGGCGGCGCTCGTCCGGACCGGCGTGATCGACCGGCATCCGAAGGCCGTGCGGTACACCGACTACCGCGTGATGCTCGAGAAGCAGAAGGACATCGACGCGGTCGTGGTCGCCACGCCCGACCACACGCACGCCGTCATCGCGATGGCCGCGATGCAGCTGGGCAAGCACGTCTACGTCCAGAAGCCGCTGACGCGCACGGTGAGCGAGGCGCGGATCCTGACCGAGGCGGCGCGCAAGTACAAGGTCGTCACGCAGATGGGCAACCAGGGGCACTCGGAAGAGGGCCTGCGGTTGATGGAGGAGTGGTTCAACGCGGGCGCGCTCGGCGCCGTGCGCGAAGTGCACTGCTGGACCAACCGCCCGATCTGGCCGCAGGGCATGCCGCTGCCGCCGACGGCGCCGACCCCGGCGGGCCTCGACTGGGATCTCTGGCTCGGTCCCGCGACGTCGCGGCCCTTCAACCCGACGCTGCACCCGTTTGGCTGGCGCGCATGGCAGGACTTCGGTGCCGGCGCGATGGGCGACATGGGCTGCCACGTGATGGACGCGTCGTTCCAGGTGCTGAAGCTCACCGCGCCGACCAGCGTGGTGGCGTCGGTGGCGTACAACTTCGTGCCGCCGGCTCCGGGTGAACGCGGCTATGGCCGGCGCATCCCCTACGACGGCAACTTCCCGCCGGCGTCGGTCATCCACCTGACGTTCCCCGCGCGCGGCAACATGCCGCCCGTGACGATGCACTGGTATGACGGCGGGATCCTGCCCGAGCGGCCCGAGGATCTCGAGCCGGGCCGGCGCATGCCGGAATCGGGGACGATCTTCGTGGGCGAGAAGGGCAAGATGTGGTGCGAGACCTACTCCGAGAGCCCGCGCCTGATTCCCGAGACGTTCATGACGTCGTTCCAGCGGCCGCCCAAGACGCTGCCGCGCGTGCCCAACGGACGCAACGGGCACGAGAAGAACTGGCTCGACGCGATCCGGTCGAAGGGGCAGGCGGTGTCGCACTTCGACTACGCGGGGCCGTTCACCGAGTCGGTGCTGCTCGGCAACATCGCGCTGCGCTTCGCGGGCACGCGTCTGTACTGGGACAGCCCGAGCATGAAGTTCACGAACATGCCCGAAGCCGACGAGTTCGTGCAGCACCAGTACCGCCCCGGCTGGACGCTGTAGGCGGGGTCACGTCTTTCATTGCAGCAATTTTCAAGACCTGACCCCCAGGGCACGCCCCTGGCCGGTGACCTCACCGGCCAGGCCGTGCTCGGCCTCGACGGCCCACAGGCGCCGGCTGGCGTGCGGCGCTTTTCGCACGAGGCGATGGCGACGGTGTACGAGGTGCACGCCGTGCATCCCGACGCCCGCTATGCCGCGCAGGCCGCGCAGGCCGCGTTCGACCTCGTCGATCGCCTCGAGCGCGAACTCAGTCGGTTCAGGCCCAACAGCGACATCTCGCGCATCAATCACCTCGGCGCGGGCGAGTCGACACGCGTCAGCCCGTCGACGCTCGAGTGCCTGGCCATCGCCCGCCACATGTTCGACGTCACCGGCGGAGCGTTCGACGTGTCGATCGGCACGGGCCTGCCGTCGCTCGAGTTCGATCCCGACGACCTCACCGTGCGCGCGACCACAGGCGGGGTGCGCCTCGACCTTGGCGGCGTTGGCAAGGGTTTCGCCGTTGATGGCATGGCCGGCGTGCTCGACGAGTGGGGCATCACGTCGGCGCTCGTCCACGGGGGCTTCAGCTCAGTGCTGGCGCTCGATCCCCCTCCCGGCGCCGATGGCTGGCTGCTGACGATGAGCGACCCTCGCGGTGCATCTGGCGTGCTCGCACGCCGGTCGGTGTCCCAGACGGCGTTTGGTGCATCAGGACTCCTCAAGGGCGGGCACATCGTCGATCCGCGGACCGGTGCGCCGGTCTCGGGTCGCGTGGCCGCGTGGGTCGCGCTCGCGCGGCCGGCGGCGGTGGAGCCTGATGCGGGGGCGGCGACGGCCATCAGCGATGCGCTGGCGACGGCCTGCATGCTGCTCGACGATGGGGAGATCGCGGGTCTCTGCGCCCGCAGCCCCGGGCTCGAGGCCTGGGTCCTGTCGTCTGCGGACGCCGGTGACCCGCGCCCCCCGTCGGTTCGCCACTTCCCCTGAGGGGTCGCATCTCTGTTCACGTGACCCCAACTCCGTCATGGCACCCGGACCCGGCCGCGAGCGCCGGTATACTTCGCGGGACTGTCCCACGGCAGGGCACAGCAGGAGACGACGCAATGGCCGCCGAGAACGACAACCAGAAACCGCCTGCCAGCTCAGAGGGGCCGAGGAAGCTCGACCGACGCGAGGTCCTGGCCGGACTCTCGACCGTCCCCGCCCTGGGACTCTTCGGATACGCCTGGCAGAAGCAGCGCAGCTACCAGAAGTCGAGGGCCGACGCGGCCGCGACGCCGGCGGCCGCGGCCGACGTGCAGGAACTCAACGTGGCGCTGCTCGGCGCCGGCGCCCAGGGCCAGGTCCTGATGGACGCCATGATGCGCATCCCCGGGCTGCGCTTCCGCGCCGTCTGTGACGTGTGGGCCGAATACAACCTCAGGCGCGTCGTCAACAGCCTGAAGAAATTCAATCACGAACCCAACGGGTACGAAGACTACCGCGAGATGCTCGACAAGGAAAAAGAGCTCGACGCGGTCATCATCGCGACACCTGATTTCTGGCACGCGCAGCACACGATTGACTGCCTCGAGGCCGGCAAGCACGTCTACTGCGAAAAGGAAATGTCGAACACCCTCGAGGGCGCGCGCAGCATGGTGCTCGCCGCCCGCGAGACCGGGAAGCACCTCCAGATCGGCCACCAGCGCCGCTCGAACCCGCGCTACCTGCACTGCTACGAGAAACTGATCGGCGAGGCCAACCTCCTCGGACGCATCGTGACCGTCAACGGGCAGTGGAACCGTGCCGTCGCGCCCGATCTCGGCGCGCCCGACCGCTACGCCATCCCGGAAGCGCGCCTTAAACAGTACGGCTTCAAGGACATGCACCAGTTCCGCAACTGGCGCTGGTACAAGGGCCTCGGCGGCGGCCCCATCGTCGACCTCGGTTCGCACCAGATCGACATCTACAGCTGGTTCCTCGGCGCCAACCCTTCGGGCGTCATGGCGAGCGGCGGCCTGCTCTACTACGATCCGTCGAACCACGAGTGGTACGACACCGTGATGGCCGTGTTCGATTACGACACGCCCAAGGGCCCCGTGAAGGCCTTCTACCAGACGCAGACGACCAACGGCAGCCAGGGCTACTTCGAGAACTTCATGGGCGACCAGGGCACCCTGCTCATCTCGGAGTCCGAGGTCAACTACGCCGGCCAGCTCTATCGCGACCCGAACGCGCCCGCGTGGGACACCTGGATCCAGAAGGGCTACGTGACCGCCCCCAAGCTCCAGGAAGCCAAGGAGAAGGAAGACGGCGCCGTCGCCGACGTGCGCGAGTCGGTCTCGCCAGACCAGCACACCGTGCCCGTCGTCTTGCGCGACCCGTACCACCAGCCGCACCTGCAGAACTTCTTCGACACCGTCCGCGGAAAGGCAACGCTCAACTGCCCGCCCGAGATCGGCTACGAGAGCGCGGTCGCCGTGCTCAAGGTCAACGAAGCCATCGAGGCAAAGTCACGGCTGGCGTTCAGGCCGGAAGACTTCCACGTCTAGGGCGAGGCCGAACATGGATACCGCAACGCTCTCACGCTCGTCGCTCGTCGCCATCACGCTGCTCCGGGTGCTCGTCGGGTGGCACTTCCTCTACGAAGGCATCGCGAAACTCTCGCTGCCGGCGTGGTCGGCCGCCGGCTACCTGAAGCAGGCGCGCGGC
>JAEUQQ010000491.1 GCA_016789685.1 Acidobacteriota bacterium
GTGCCCGGCAGGGCGACGAGCGCGTGCGAGACAGGGAGTTCGACCTCGCCGATGATGTGGAGGCGCTCGTGCGTGACCAGCAGATCGTAGTTGCGGTGGATCGTGCCGCCGATCGAGTTCTCGATCGGCAAGGTGCCACACGTCACCGTGCCATTCTCGACGGCGGCAAAGACATCGTCGAACGCGGGGCAGGCATGGGGCTCCGCGTCGGCGCACCACTTGAGCGACGCGGCTTCACTGTAGGCGCCAGGTTCTCCCTGGTAGGCGATCTTCACGTCGGTTCTTTCACACGCGGGCAACGAGGCGCGGGCACCTGCCGCGCGGCCGGTCGCCGGCGTTGAGCGACGACGCGTGTTCGGCCCGTGTGTCCAGATGACGATAGAGGGTCGGAGGCGCAGTCGTCAAAGTTATAATGCGCAAAACACTATCACAACTGCTTATTTTCGTGCGCGGGACGACCCGACCCGCGCCCTGCGCAGGCGCGGCGTGATGGTCATGGCCGAGGTGCCGTCTCGCGCCGGCCCCCGTCCCGGGCCACCTCGCCCCAAATGGCGTGGCGGTGGGCCGACGGTGCGGGTAGACTCACGTGGGCTGCGGCGGCCCCACCGGTGACGACCGCGAGGCGGCCTCCGCACCTCCCCCTGAACGATGGCGTTTTCTTAATGTGTCGCGTGGAGGCTTCATGACGAAGACCAGCAGGTGTTTGTGGGCGGCAGCTGTGCTATTCGCCGCGCAGGCGACCGTGTTTGCGCAGGGCAATCCCACCGGGGCCGTGTCGGGCCAGGTGGTGGATCCGGAAGGTCTGGCGTTACCGGGCGTGACCATCACCGCGCAGTCGCCCGCCCTCCAGGGCGTGCGCACAACGACGACGTCGGGCAACGGCGACTACATCATCCCGTTTCTCCCGCCGGGGATGTACACCCTCTCGTTCGAACTCGAGGGGTTCCAGACCGGCCAGCGCACCGTGCAGGTCGAGATCGCCGCGACCATCCCGCTCGACGTGAAGCTGGCGCTGGCGACCCTCACTGAAACGGTGCAGGTGACCGGCGTGGCGGCCACCGAGATTGCCCAGACGGCGACCGTGGCGAGCACGTACAAGTCGGATCTGGTCGACAAGCTGCCCCTCGGCCGAACGCTGCAGGCGGCGACCCTGCTGGCGCCGGGGGTCAACGACAACGGCCCCGGCGGCAACATCATGGTGTCGGGCGCGCTGTCGTACGAGAACCTCAACCTCGTCAACGGGGTGGTCATCAACGAGAACCTGCGCGGCCAGGCCCGCAACCTCTTCATCGAGGACGCGATCCAGGAGACCAAGGTCTCGACGGGCAGCATCTCGGCCGAGTACGGGCGCTTCCAGGGCGGCGTGATCAACTCGATCACGAAGTCGGGCAGCAACGTCTTCAGCGGGTCGTTCCGCATCTCGTTCACCAACGACTCGTGGTCGTCGCTGACGCCGTATCCCGGCGACCAGAACATCGACGACACCGTGCCGGTGTACGAGGCCACCCTGGGCGGTCCGATCTTCAAGGACAAACTGTGGTTCTTCGGCGCGGGTCGCTACGAGAAGGGGAGCCAGAACATCACGACCAGCTACACGGCCTTCAACTACGCGCGCGAAGACGAGGAGAAGCGCTACGAGGGCAAGCTGACCTACGCCATCAACCAGCGCAATACTGCCAAGGTGTCGTACATCAAGCGTCGTCTCGACACGAAGAACAACAACTTCGGCACGATCATGGACGCGCGCAGCCTGTACGACAACGCCAACGACGAGAACCTGCTGTCGGTCAACTACACGAGCGTCCTGACGAACAAGCTCTTCGTCGAGGGCCAGTACTCGGCGCGCGAACTGCTGTTCCTCGGATCGGGGTCGCAGTTCACCGACATCGCCCGCGGCACGCCGATCTGGGACAGGTCGCGCGGGTCGGCGCGCTTCAACTCGCCGACGTTCTGCGCGGTGTGCGGATCGGGCAAGGAGGAGCGCAGCAACTGGAACGCATTCGGCAAGGCCAGTTACTTCCTGTCGACCCAGCGACTCGGCTCGCACAGTCTTGTAGCCGGGTTCGACACGTTCAAGGAAACGCGCAAGAACGACAACTACCAGTCGGGCACGAGCTACCGCATCCAGGCAACGCGGACGATCATCAACGGTACCGACATCTACCCGGTGTTTACCAGCGACGGCAACACCTACATCGACTACCTGCCGCTGGTGAATCCGAGCGTCGGCAATGACATCCGGACGTACTCGTTCTTCCTCAACGACCAGTGGCGGCTGAACGATCGCTTCTCGTTCAACATCGGCGTGCGCTATGACAAGAACAGCTCCAAGGACCAGAGCGGCTTCAAGGTCGTGGACGACGACGCGTTCAGCCCGCGTGTCGGGCTGACGTGGGACGTGAAGGGCGACGGGAAGTGGCGCGTCAACGCAGGGCTCGCGCGCTACGTCGTGGGGGTGAACACCGCCATTGTCGACGCGGGGTCGTCGGGAGGGCGCACGGCGACGTTCAGCTATCGGTACCAGGGGCCGGCCATCAACACCAGCGCCACCGGGCCGTACCTGACGGCGGATCAGGCCCTGCCCCTACTGTTCGAGTGGTTCAATGCCAACGGCGGAACGAGTCGCACGACGAGGACGGCGCCCAGCATCCCCGGGGTGACCACGCGCGTGGCCGACGGCATCAAGGCGCCGAACTCGGACGAGTACTCCATCGGGATCGCCCGCGAAATCGGCAACAAGGGGGCCGTTCGGCTCGACTACGTCTACCGAAACTACCGCGACTTCTACGGCGACTTCCGTGACACGACGACAGGGCGCGTGGCCGACTCGACGGGCCGGCAGTTCGACCTCGTGGTCGTCGACAACACCAACACGGTCGATCGCAGCTACAAAGGCCTCAGCACACAGGTCAGTTATCGGCTGTCGCGCGACCTGCAGGTCGGCGGCAACTACACGCTGTCGTGGGCCCGCGGCAACTTCGAGGGCGAGGATTCGGGCAGCGGCCCCGTGCGCGCCAGCGCGAACGACTTCCCCGAGTACCGGCAGGGGTCGTGGAATTTCCCCATCGGTTACACCAACGGCGACCAGCGGCACAAGGTCCGCGGCTGGTTCAACTACGCCGTGCCGGTGCCGCAGGGCCTGGGGCGGTTCGACATCGGCCTGCTGCAGCGGTTCGACTCGAGCACGGGGTATGACAACACCATCACGCTCGACCCGCGGCCGT
>JAEUQQ010000509.1 GCA_016789685.1 Acidobacteriota bacterium
ACGTTGGCATCGAGTGGCGCCTCGTCGCATCCGGGCGCCTTGACAGCACGAGCCGGCGTCGCAGGTCGAAGGCGGCGCCTGGTCCCCCCGCTTTGCCGTTCGGAGCCCCCATGACGCGTCACCGTGCGTTGTTCACTGTGCTTGCGGGCGTCCTGTGCCTCGCGGGTCCGGCCTGGTCGCAGCAGTACACGGTTTCACACTTCGCAGGCAACCCAGGCGGGTTCGGCGTGGCCGATGGCCCGGGATCAGTCGGGCGGTTCGGCTCGCCCGCCGGCGTGGCCATCGACTCGGCCGGGACCCTGTACATCGCCGACCTCGGGAATCACACCATCAGGTCAGTCTCGCCAGCGGGTGTGGTGTCGACGCTGGCCGGATCACCGGGGCAACCCGGCTACGTCGACGGAGACGGCGCGCAGGCACGCTTCTTCCAACCCTGGGGCATTGCCGTGGACGCGGCCCGGAACGTCTACGTTGCCGACATGACCAACCGCGTCATCAGGAAGGTGACGCCTGCGGGCGAGGTGACGACGCTCGCTGGCTCGCAGTCGGCACCTCCCGAGGTCGTGGATGGCACAGGGGCTGCGGCGCACTTTGCCAGTGTCATGGACATCGCCGCGTGTCCCGACGGAACGTTCCTGATCACCGACATGGACGGTCACGTCGTGCGGCGCATGACGCCCGACGGCGCGGTGACGACCGTGGCAGGGCTGGCCGGGCACTTCGGCTCGGTCGATGGCGTCGGCAGCCTCGCCAGGTTCGCCGCGCCGTTCGGCATCACCGTCGGACCTGATGGCGTCGCATTCGTGGCCGACTCCAATGCCGGGGTCATCCGGCGGATTGCGCTCGACACCACTGTCACGACGCTTGCCGGCGGGCACGGACTTCGCGACTATGTCGATGGCACCGGTGGTGCTGCGCGATTCCTGTCGCCTCGCGGGATCACCCACGGGCCTGGCGGCGTCCTGTTCGTGACGGATGGCAACGCTGTCCGTGCGGTCACGTTGGCCGGGGTTGTGACCACCGTTGTCGGGGCCGCGTTCGCTGCTGGCGCCAACGACGGTCAGGGGCTGGCCGCACGGTTCAACTTCCCGACCGGCATCGCTGCTGATGCTGCCGGGAACTTCTTCGTGGCAGAAGGCAACAACCACACCCTCAGGACGATCGATGCTGGCCTGAACGTGAGCACGCTGGCGGGTGCCGCGCCGAAGCCCGCCGGGTATCTCAACGGATTCGTCGCCGACGCCCGCTTCGACCAGTTCAGTGCGGTCGCGGTGCATCCCGACGGCGACCTGTTCGTCGCGGACCTCGCGCACGGGGCGATCCGCAGGATCACGCCGGCCGGCGACGTGTCGACCTTCGCCGGCGTTCCGGAGGACCCGCGCACTGTCGATGGCCCGCTCGGCATCGCACGATTCACGCAGGTGCTCTCGCTGGCCTTTGCACCGGATGGGACGTTGTATCTCTACGAATTGCATCGCCTGCGAGCGATCTCGCCCGAGGGCGTGGTGAGGACCGTCGCCGGCGACGCCGAACCTGGGACGGCAGATGGTCACGGGGGCGCCGCGAGGTTCGCCGCGTCGGCGGGGAACGCGCTTGCCGTGGGTCGCGACGGCACGGTCTACATCGCCGACGTGATGAACGACACGATCCGGCGAGTCTCGCCCACCGGCGACGTCACGACGTGGCTCGGCCAGGCCGGTGAGCGTGGCCACGTCGATGCGACGGGCACGTCGGCTCGCTTCGCCGCTCCGGCGGGCATAGCCGTGGCGCCCTCGGGGGACGTCTACGTCTGCGACCATGTGAACCGGGTCATCCGAGCGGTAACGCCAGGGGGTGTCGTCACCACGCTTGCCGGACGGGCAGGCGAAAGCGGCAGCGTCGACGGCATCGGCGACGCCGCCAGGTTCGTCGGGCCGCAGGCGATCACCGTGGATCGCGACGGGAACCTGATCGTCGAGGATGCCGGGAGGCTGCGCCGCGTCACGCCGTTGGGGCGGGTGACCACGATTGCCGGTGGGCCGCTGACGGGTTCCGACGACGGGATTGGGAGCAAGGCTCGCTTCAACGGCGTGATCGCACTGGCCATGGCGTCAGATGGCACCATCGTCGCGGTCGAAGCCTCTGGTCGGGCCGTGCGGCTCGCCGTGCCAACGCGGTTCCTCGCCGAAGGCGCATCGAGCACGATGTTCACGACGCGCGTGGCGTTGTTCAATCCCGGGCCGGTCGGCGCGCACGCCACGGTGACGTTCCAGCGTTCCAGGCAGGACCCGGTGACGAGCATAGAGGCCGTGCCGGCTGGGCGCCGCGTGACGATCGAGACGTCGACGATCCCCGGCCTGCAATCTGCCGAGTTCTCGACGACGGTGGATGCGTCGCAGCCACTCGTGGTCGATCGCACCGTATCGTGGGCCGGTGCGAACGCCTACGGCGCACACGCCGAGACAGCCGTGCGCGCCCCGTCGCTCACGTGGTACCTCGCCGAGGGGGCCACGCACAGCGGGATGCAGTTGTTCTACCTGCTGCAGAACCCCAATTCGGTCGCCTCCACGGTTCGCGTGCGCTTCCTGCGTCCCAGCGGCGCGCCGCTCGACAAGGCATACACGCTCGCCCCGCAGTCGCGCACGAACATCTGGGTGAACGTCGAGGAGTTCCCCGGCCTCGGCACGGCGCTCTCGAGCACGGATGTGTCGGCGGCCTTCGAGGTGCAGAACGATCAACCGATCATCGTCGAGCGGGCGCTGTACCTCGACGTGCCCGGGCAGTTCTTCGGCGCGGGGCACGAGAGCATGGGCGTGACGGCGCCGGCAATGGAGTGGTTCCTGGCCGAAGGCGCGACGGGGAGGTTCTTCGACCTGTTCGTGCTCGTCGCGAACCCGGGGAATACCGACGCGCAGGTCGAGGCGACCTACCTGCTGCCGGGCGGCGCGACGGTGGTGAAGCCCTACACGGTGGCCGCCAACAGCCGGTTCAACATCTGGGTCGATCACGAGGATGCGCGCCTTGCCGACACGGCCGTCTCGACGACGATGCGTTCGCTCAACGGCGTGCCCGTCATCGTCGAACGTGCGTTGTGGTGGCCCGAGGGTGGATGGTACGAGGCGCACAACACGCCAGGCGCGACGACCACGGGGATCGCGTGGGCGGTCGCCGAGGGAGAACTCGATGGCGCCCGTGGCCTCGAAACGTTTCTGCTGATCGCGAACACGTCGACGACGGCGGCAACCGTGAAGGTCACGCTCCACTTCGAAGACGGCACGACCGCGTCGCAGACCTTTGCCGACATCGCGCCGCGCAGCCGGTTCAACGTGGCCGTGGCGGCGCAGTTCGCCCAGGCGTCAGGGAGGCGGTTCAGCGCAACCATCGAGAGCCTGGGCACCACGCCCGCCCAGATCGTCGTCGAGCGCGCGATGTACTGGAATGCCGCCGGGCAGGTGTGGGCGGCAGGCACGAACGCACTGGCGACCAAGTTGCGGTGAGGGGTGGGCAGGGACCGGGAAGGCCCGGTCCCTGCGGCACGCCAGGCGTGTCTACTTCGTGCCCCGCTGCAGGTCTTTCGCGATCCGCTGCACGTCGGCCATCACGCGCAGCAGGTTGCCGCTCCACAGCTTCGTGATCTGCTCCTCGGTGTAGCCCCGGCGCACGAGTTCGAGCGTGACGTTGAACGTCTCGTCGGCGCCGTTCCAGCCGTCCACGCCGCCGCCGCCATCGAAATCCGACGAGATGCCCACGTGGTCGATGCCGATCTTGTTCACCAGGTAGTCGACGTGGTTCACGAACTCGGCCACCGTGGCCTTCGGCGCGGGCGGGAACTTCTTGTTGACCTCGGCCATCTTCGCGCGGAATTGCGCGCGCACCTCGTCGGTCATCTCGCCTGGACCGCCGGGCGGCATCATCTTCCGCACCTCGGCGACGGCTGCCGCACGCTCGGGCGAGTCAGGGGGCTTGATCTTGACGTAGCTGTCGAATGCCACGGCCTGCACGACGCCACCGTTCTTCCTGATCGCCGCGAGTTCCTCGTCGTCGAGGTTGCGGCTGTGATCGGCCACGGCGCGGGCCGCCGAGTGCGACGCGATGACCGGCGCCTTCGAGAGCGCGATCGCCTGCAGGTTCGACTGCTTCGAGGGGTGCGAGAGATCGACCATGATGCCCCAGCGATTCAGTTCGGCGATGGCCTGCTTGCCGAGGTCGCTCAGCCCCTTGTGCAGCCAGACGTCGTCGCGCTCGCCCGTGTTCGAGTCGGCGAGATGACTGTGCCCGTTGTGGGCCAGCGACATGTACCGGCCGCCGCGCTCGGCAAACTCCCTGATGCGCGACAGGTCGGTGCCGATCGAGTAGCCGTTCTCGATCCCGATCAGCGCCACCTTCCGGCCAGACGCAGCGATCGTCCGCACGTCGTCTGGCGTCAGGGCGAGGCCGATGCGCGTTGGCGCGTACTCCTTCACCAGGCGATGGATGGCATCGAACTTCGCGACCGCCTCCTTGTACGCCTTGTCGTAGCCTTCGGGCGTGAGCGGGCCCTGGCCGACGTAGACGATGAGGAAGACGGCATCGAGCCCGCCTTCTTCCATTTTTGGCAGGTTGACCTGGTTGTCGAGGCGCTGCGTGTAGTTGCGCGCGGGCGTGAAGTTCCGCAGGTCGATGTCGACGTGCGTGTCGAGCGTGATCACCTTGTCGTGGATGGCGCGGGCTTTCGCGACGAGCGCGGGGTCGGTGGTCTGGGCGCCGGCGGCCACGGCCAGCGAGAGGGCGGCCGCGGCAAGCGCGCCCGCACGCAGGGATACGGTCATCGTGAGACTCCTGGCTCCTCGAGGGCACGGGGCAGCATCGCGCGACCCGGTCACCGGATGAGGGCGTAGCGACGCATCCTACTACGCGCGGGGCGCGGCCACGCGCGCCGGGCGTGCCGGCATGTGGCGGTATGTCGGAGATCGCCGCTCAGGCAGCAACGCGGTGGCGGCACTCCGGATGCGCCATAATCCCCGCCATGCGATTCACACAGCCGAGGGCGCGTGCCCGCCGCCTCGTTGCCGCCCTGCTGGCGGCGGCCCTGCTACCCGCGTGCGCCCCGCCGGGCGACGCCATCGTCTCGCAGTGCGAGGGCAGCGCGTTGTCGGTGGCCGACGACTGGCGGTGCACTGTCAAGGCCGACCGGTTCGACCACCCCACGTCGGTGACGTTCACGATCGAGAGCTCGCGCACGCGCGCGACTGTCGATGCGCAGCTCGCGGTGGCAGCCGGCACGGCGCGCGTGACGATCGACCAGCTGCCCGGGTCGTCGTGGACGGTGACGGCGGGCACACCGCTCGCACTTTCGTCGGTGGACGTGCCGATCGGCCAGACCAAGCGCCTGACGTTTACGGTGACGCCGTCGAGCGGCGTCGTGGAAGGGCTGTCGGGGACGGTGAACTACAAGACGCCGTGACGCGCGGCGGCGCTACAGCGCCGGCGGTCTCAGCAGGAGCCATCCATGTCCCCCTATCTTTGGCGCCGCTCGCCCGGCCTCGCGGCGGTCGCCGTGCTCACGCTCGCGCTCGGCATCGGGGCCAGCGCGACGCTGTTCGGCGTCGCCAAGGCGGTGCTGCTCGCGCCATTGCCCTATCGGGATGCCGATCGGCTTGTCCTCGTCCGTGCCGAGCAGGACTTCGACGGGGCACGCGATCCGGTACGCGTTCTGTTCCAGTCGGATGCCGTGGCAGCGTGGCCCGCGGGCGGCCCCGCGATCGCGCGCGTGGCGTTCGTCGCCGAGAACGTCGGGGCACTCGCCGGTGGTGCCGGGTCGAGCCTCGTCGACACCGCGATCGTCTCCGGACCGTTCTTCGACACGATCGGAGGCGAGATGGTGCTCGGACGGCCACTCACGGTGGCCGACGACAGCTCGCCGGCGGTGGTGATCAGCGCGCGGTTGTGGCAACAGCGGTTCGCGAAGTCGCCCGACGCGCTCGGGAAGGCGCTCATCATCAGCGGACAGCCGTTCACGATCGTCGGTGTCGCGGCGTCGTCGTTCCAGCTGCCTGCCGCAGCGACCGACGTGTGGATGCCCGCCGGCATCGTCCGTCAGCGCCTGCCGTCATGCTGCGGCTTCACCCCGATTGCCCGGCTGCACGACTCGGCATCGCTCGCGGCCGCGCGCGACGAGGTGACGGCCGTGGCGACGCGGCTGGCCGCGGCCATGCCCCGTGCGCTCGGCGGCGTGCGCGTGCAGGTCATCTCGCTCCACGAAGCCGTGTCGGGCGCGACGCGCCCCGCGATTCGCCTGCTGTCGGCTGCCGTGGCGCTGCTGCTGCTCATTGCGTGCGCGAACGTCGCCAACCTGCTGCTCGCCTCGCAGGCCTCACGCGCGCACGAGACCGCGGTGAAGCGTGCGCTCGGTGCGTCGCGTGCCCGCCTCGTCGCAGGCGCGCTCGCCGAGGCCGCGTGGCTTGGTGGTGTGGGGGGCGCCCTCGGGACAGTGCTTGCGGTCGTGGGCGTGCGCCTGATCCGCGCGTTTCCGCCGGCCGACGTTCCGCGGATCGAGGCAGTCGCCATCGACGGTGGGGTGCTCGCGTTCGCGATCGCAGTGTCGGTCGTCGTGACGCTCGTGGCCGGAATTGGTCCGGCCCTTCAATCGGGCGACGTGCAGCCTTCGCTGGCAGGCCACCAGCCGCGCGTGGCGGGATCGCGCCGGACGCGGGCGGTGATGCGCGGCGTGATCGTCGGACAACTCGCGAGCTCGATCGTCCTCGTCACCGCAAGTGGACTGCTGGCACGGTCGTTGTCGGCATTGCTGCACAGTGACATGGGCGTCGATCCCACGGGCGAGGCGACGGCATCACTCAACTTCGCAATGGATCGCACGCTCACCGATCAGCAACAGGTGGACCTCGTCGCGCGTGTGATCGCGCGCGTTTCGGCGATGCCCGATGTCGCCGCCGCGGGTGTCGGCGCTGCCCGGCCTCCCGATGCGAGCCGCATGCGGCTGACGCTCCGCCGCGATGGCGAGGATGAGCGCGCCTCGTACCAGGCAGCGGGCGTGCCGGCCACGCCTGGCTACTTCCGGGCGCTGGGGCTGCGTCTCGAGCGCGGCCGCTTCTTCGACGACACCGACGTGCGACAGGCGGCGCCCGTCGTCGTGCTCGCCGCCGACACGGCGCGCAGGCTGTTCGGCGACGAGGATCCGATCGGACGCACGATCGGCCTGCCCGTGCTGCGCGATGGGCGCAGCGGCAGTGAAGCCATGACGGTCGTGGGCATCACGTCGAACGTGAAGTACAGCGGCCTCGACCGCGCCGCCGACGATGTCGTGTACCGGCCGTTCGCGCAGCAGCCGTGGCGGTCGATCTTCCTGGTGGTCCGGACGTCGACAGACGCCGGCGTGCTGGCGGCGCGCCTCAGCGCCGAGGTGGCCGCCGTCGATGACGCCATCACGATCGGCGAGGTTGCGACCATGGACGACGTGCTGTCGAAGGTCACCGCGCAGCCACGCCTCCGCAGCCGCCTGGTCGGGGCGTTTGCCACGATGGCCGTGATCATCACGGCGGTCGGCGTGTTCGGCGTCATCGCGTATTCCGTGTCACAACGACGAAACGAACTCGGCGTGCGCATGGCGCTGGGTGCCGACGCGCGACGGATCCGCCGGATGGTGCTGCGCGAGGGTCTCGTGCTCGGCCTGGTGGGCAGCGCGCTCGGCCTGGGGCTCGCCTGGGGAGTGACGCGCCTGATGGCCGACCTGCTGTTCGCGACGGCGCCCACCGATCCGATGTCGTTCGCGGTCGCCGCCGGCGGAGGACTGCTGGTGGCCCTGGCCGCGTCGTACTGGCCGGCCGCATACGCCGCATCGATCGATCCGCAGCGTGTCCTGCGCGCCGATTGACGGTCGAGGATCTGCACCGCCTGGACCGGCTCATGTGTCGTACGAGGTGCCGGCCGAGGG
>JAEUQQ010000535.1 GCA_016789685.1 Acidobacteriota bacterium
GAATGATCTTGAATCGGGCCAGCGGTGGCGCCCAGGGGCTGGGGTCAACAGGCGATCAAACGGCGATCCTGTTGACCCTGATGGGGATAGCCCGCCCGGCGCGGTCGCGGAGATGATTTGTCGCCGCCGAGCGTCGCGGTGATCTTGAACGGCGCCTTCCGCGACTTGAGGTTCTGCCACAGGTCGGCCTCGAGCGTCACCGACGACATCCCGGCCGGCCCGGAGTAGTTGAGTACGGCCGCGTCGTTCATGATCGAGTAGCCGTTCTGCGAGACGTCGAGCACCTCGCCCTTGGCGTTCTTGAACGTGATGCCCTTGATCAGGTTCCGCGTGGCGCGGGTCATCGCCAGGCCGAAGGTCGTGCGCTCGCTGTCGCTCGAGACCTCCTCGACCGTGACGGTCGCGGTGCCGAGCTTGAACGTCTTGGCCGACTCGATCTTCACGTTGGCGACCTTCTGCACCTTCGAGCCGCTCGAGGTCGTGATCGCCAGCTGCCCCGAGACCGTCACCGACGTCGCCCCCGCCCCAGGAACGGCGTCGCTCGACAGGGTCACCAGCGCCACGGTGCCGTCCGCCGACACCTTGGGAAACGAGTCGACCTCGGCGCCCTGGGCCAGGCCACCACCGGCATCGTCCGAGTAGTTCTCGACGATGCTCTCGTCGTCGTCCACTTCGACGAAGAACTCGTTGGCCCGCCCGAGCCGCACGAATACCTCGAGATCGGTCCCCGACGACCAGTTGAAGGCTCTCAACTCGCTCCCGCCGTCTCCGACGCCTTCGCGAACGACACGAATGCCGGCCATCGTCATCTGCAGCGGGGGGGCGGGGGCTTCGGCCCTGGCGGCCGGCCGCGCCGGCGTCCTCTGGGCGGTGGCGGGGGTGGCACCGGCACCGGCCAGCAACACGATCGACAGGGTCCACGCAAACGGCATCCTGATCATCACGACTCCTCGTTTCCGATTGAGAGCCACGGCCCACGGCGGTGTTACCACGCGCCCGATGCGACGACGGTGTCCCTGCACTATACTGCTGGCCCGGTTGTAAGGCACACACCCCACGATTCACCCGTTCCCCGAAGGAGTCGGCCTGCTCATGCGAACCGATCACACTCCCTGCGTGTCTGCCACGCGTGTGTTCACCGCGGCGTGCGTCGCCGCGCTGATGGCGCTGGCGCCAGGTGCCAGCCATGTCGCGGTGCAGGCGCAGGCATCGGCACCGGCCATCGACGCGGCCAGGCTGCAGGCCTTGCGCTTCAGGAACATCGGTCCGCACCGCGGCGGCCGCGTCACGGCCGTCGCCGGCCACCGCGCGCAACTCGGCACCTTCTACATGGGCGCCACCGGCGGGGGGGTGTGGAAAACGACCGACTACGGCGTGACGTGGCAGAACGTCTCTGACGGCTACTTCCCCACCGGGTCGATCGGTGCCATCGCCGTGGCCGAGTCCAATCCCGACATCGTCTACGTCGGCACCGGCAGCGCGGCCATCCGCAGCAACGTCATCCAGGGCCGCGGGATGTTCAGGTCGGCCGATGCGGGCAAGACCTGGAAGGCGATCGGGCTGCGTGAGGTCGGCCAGATCGGCGCCGTCCTCGTCGATCCGACAGACGCCAACGTGGTCTACGTCGCGGCGCTGGGGCAGCCCTTCGGGCCCAACGCCGACCGCGGCGTGTTCAAGTCGGTCGATGGCGGCACCACGTGGACCCACGCGCTCAGGATCAACGACAAGACCGGGGTCGTGTCGCTGTCGATGAACCCGTCGAACCCACGCGAAATCTACGCGGGCTCGTGGCAGGCCGTGCGCAAGCCGTGGACGATCGTGTCTGGCGGCCCGGCCGCCGAAACGGGCCTCTACAAGACCAGCGACGCCGGAACGACGTGGGAGCACCTGACGAACGGCCTGCCCACGAACCTGATCGGCAAGATGTCGGTCGACGTCTCGCCGGCCAACCCGAATCGCGTGTACGTGCTGCTCGAAGCGCCAGGCTCCGAGCGTGGCGTCTACCGCTCTGACGATGCCGGCAGGTCGTTCACGCAGATGAACTCCGAGATGAGCCTGATCCGGCGGCCGTTCTACTACACCTACATCGACGCGCATCCGAAGGACGCCGACACGGTCTACGTGAACAACGAGGGCTTCTTCATCTCGACCGACGGCGGGAAGACGTGGAGCACGCGGCCGACGCCGCACGGCGATAACCACGGGATGTGGATCAATCCCGACCAGCCCGACATCTTCATCCAGTCGAACGACGGCGGGGCCAACGTCACGACCAATGGTGGCCGCACCTGGTCGTCGCAACTGAACCAGTCGACTGCCGAACTGTACCAGGTGGACGTCGACGACCAGTTCCCGTACCGCGTGTACGGCGCGCAGCAGGATACGGGGTCGCCACTCATCCTGCCGTCGCTGCCGCCGACCGGCGCCAACTACATGAGCCCGCTGCAGCTCTGGCAGCCCGGCCCAGGGTGCGAGACCGGCCCGGTCAAGCCGACGCCGGGCGCGGCTCACATCGTCTGGGGCGTGTGCAAGGGCGAGATCTCGCGCATGAACATGCACACCGGACAGGAGGCGCACTTCTGGGTCTACCCGCAGAACCGCTACGGCCACGCGGCGCGCGACATCCGGTACCGCTTCCAGCGCGTGTCGCCTTTCGCCTTCTCGCCGCACGACCCGAAGGTCATCTACCACATCTCGCAGTACGTGCACCGCACGATCGACGGCGGCATGACGTGGGAGTCGATCAGCCCGGACCTCACCGCCAACGAGCCCGACAAGCAGGGCGCGAGCGGTGAGCCGATCACGCGCGACATCACGGGCGAAGAGGTGTACAGCACGCTCTACGCGGTGATGGAGTCGAAGCTCGAACGCGGCGTGATCTGGACGGGCGCGAACGACGGCCCCGTCCACGTCACGCGCGACAACGGCAAGACGTGGACGAACGTCACGCCCAGGGACCTGCCGCCGGGCGGGCGCGTGCAGAACGTCGAGGTCTCGCCGCACCGCAAGGGGTCGGCGTACGTGGCGGTGTACCGCTACCTGCTCAACGACTAC
>JAEUQQ010000617.1 GCA_016789685.1 Acidobacteriota bacterium
GACGAACGTCGCGAGCAGTTCGCCAAACAGCGAACCGGCGTCGACGCTCGTGTAGAAGTCACCCGCACGCCCCGAGCGCTGCCGACGGGTCGTGTAGTAGCCCGACGTGCTGTCGTAGAGCGCCGTACGCATGAACGCCGCGAGGGTCAGCGGACCCTCGCGGCGAATGCGTGTGCGAATCGTGTCGGCCAGCATCTATGCGTCGACCTTCCCGGGCGCGGCCGGGCGCCGTGGCGCGCCGGGGGCCTCGGCCCCGAGCGCGGCCTGCCCGGCCGGACGATGTGCGATCACGGTCACGGCTTGCGCAGCGTCAGGAATACTTCCTGCGTATCGCGCACGACGAGCACCGTGGCGATCTGGCCCGACCGCACCTTCTGGAACTCGCGGCTTGCCTGGTTCGAGTTGGCGACCGGCGTCCGGTTGACCTCGGTGATGAGGTCGCCGGGCGCGAGTCCGGCACGCGCCGCCGGGCTGCGCGGATCGACCTCGGTGACGACGGCGCCTTCCGACCCGGCCGGCGCGCGGAGGCGACGGGCGAGGTCGGGCGTGAGGTCCTGCAGGGTCAGTCCGAACCCGGCCGAACCGTCGGTCTCGTCGGCCGCGCGCTCGGTGCCCTCGTTGGTCAGGTCGAGCTCGGCGACCTGCACGCTGAGCGACTCGCTCCTGCCACGGCGCAGCACCTTGATGGGCACCGACGTGCCGGGCTTGGTCGCCACCACGCGATCCACGAGCTCGTCGTTGTTTGCGACGGGCGTGCCGTTGTACTCGGTGATGACGTCGCCCGCCTTGATGCCGGCCTTCTCGGCGGGACCATCGCCTTCGACCTGGCGTACCAGGGCGCCGCGGCCGTTCGACGCGCCGAGCTCGGTCAAGGTCTCCTTCGTGGCCGTCGCGTCGAGCGAGACGCCGATCCGGCCGCGGGTGACCTTGCCCGTCTGCAGCTGCTCGATGATGCGCGACACCGAGTTGATCGGGACGGCGAAGCCGATGCCCAGGTTGCCGGCCTGCGCGCGGTCGCTGAGGATCGCGGTGTTGATGCCGATCACTTCGCCGCGCACGTTGAGCAGCGGCCCGCCCGAGTTGCCCGGATTGATCGCCGCGTCGGTCTGGAGCATCGGCTGCTCACGCCCCGACACCGGGAAGAACGGTCGGCCCATCGCGCTGATCACGCCCACCGTCACCGTGTGCCCGAGGTTGAACGGGTTGCCGATCGCCATGACCCAGTCGCCGGGCGCCATCTGGTCGCTGTCGCCGAACTTCGCAGCCACGAGCGGGGTCGAGGGCATCTCGGTGAGCTGGATGAGCGCGCTGTCGGTGAGCGGGTCGCGGCCGACGATCTTCGCATCGTAGGTCGTGCCCTGCTCGCCGCCGAAGAAGCCGACGCGGATCTTGGTCGCGCCCTCGATGACGTGGTTGTTCGTCAGGATCAGGCCCGAGGCGTTGATGATGAACCCCGTGCCTGCGCCTTCGGCCACCTGCTCCTGCGGCCGGCGATTACGCTGGTTCGGCCCGTTGAAGAAGGGCAGGAGGCCCTCGCCGCCGAAGAAGTCGGTGAGATCGCGGGTCCGCTGCCGCTGCTCGGTGGCGATGTTGACCACCATGGGCGTCTGCGCCTTGGCGATGTTGCGGAACGTCGTCGCATCCACGGGGCCCCCGAGGATGGGGGCCGTGTTCACCTCGGGCGCTGCGACGATGTTGGCCGCGTGCGAGGACGGCGCCAGGTCGAGCCGCGAGGCGATGACCATGCCGATGGCGGTCGAGGCGACGGCAATCAGGACGGCGTAGAAGAGCGTGGTCTTGCGGGTGGACATTGCGTGCGTTCCTTTCGTGCGTCTATGTCAACGTCAAGCGAACAACGGGAGGATGCGTTCCTGCACCGGGCCGGTCACGACCGCTTCGTCGGCGAACACGACCATGTTGATCTCGGTGCGAACGCCGAACTCGGGGAAGTAGACGCCAGGCTCGATGGTGAAGCCCGTCCCCGGCAGCAGGCGGCGGTCGTCGTGCGTCTCATAGTCGTCCATGTTGACGCCGTTGCCGTGCACCTCGTCACCGAGGCTGTGCCCGGTGCGGTGCCAGATCTGCGGGCCGTAGCCCGCCGCTTCGAGCACGCCCCGGGCCGCGCGGTCGACCTGCCAGCCGCGCAGGTCGTCACCGGCGCGCACCGCGCGCTGCACGGTCTGGATGGCGGCATCGCGGGCCGACGCGGCGGCGTTGAACGCGCGCGCCATCTCGTCGGGGACGACGGTGCCCGTGAACGCCACCCACGTGATGTCGGCGTAGACCGCCCCCGGCACCTGCTTCTTGCCCCAGAGGTCGAGCAACAGCAGCTCGTTCGGCCTGATGACGCGGTGCACGTCGCGCGTCGGCTGGTAGTGCGGGTTCCCCGCGTTCTCCTGGGCCGACACGTTGGGCTCGTCGGCGGTGACCAGGTTGTCGTCGGCAAACCACTGCAGCATCAGCGCCTGGATGTCGTACTCGGTCGTCGGCACGTGGTCGCGCAGGCGGCGCGTCACCTCGGCGAACGCCTGATCCTTGACGCGGTAGAGCGTTGCGGACGCCGCCCGGTGGGTCTCGATTGCCGCCGCATCCCAGCGTGCCTCGAACCGCTGCACCAGGTCGCCGCTGCCGACGACGGTGAGGCCGCGGTCGTGGAGCATCTCGAGCGTGCCCGCGTCGAGGCGCGACAGGTAGGGAATCGCGCACCCGGGCGAGTACTCCATCGCCAGGTGCGACGTGCCCGCCAGGAGGGTGTCGAGTGCCCGCGCCAGCGACTCCCGCCCCGAGTACGTCGCGATCGTGCCCGGCAGGTGGTCGAGGTTGTGCCGTTCGATGGCATGCACGAGCCCCCGGGGCTCGCCCGCGCGGGGAATCATGTAGAACCAGCGCCGGGTCATCATCTTGCCCGGCCCGTCGAGACCCGCGACCTTGCGGGCGATCGGGTTGCTGCCCTTGAAATCGAACAGCAGCCACCCGTCGATGGCGTCTTCGGTCAGAGCCGCCTGGATACCTGCGATGTCGAGTCCCATGGATCGTGAGTATAACAACGGGGAGCAGGACCGCCCCAGCCGTCAGACACCTCCTTTGACGCGCGTCGGGGCCCATCGGTTTGCCCGGCGGTCACGAGGGGGCGACGGCCCCTGGCGCGGACCATCGTGGGCGTCGCGGCGTCAAAAGCGGCAGGCCCGGCCGCTGCCGCGGTGCCAGGTGGCCCCCGGCGGGCGGCTATAATCATGGTTTGGCACCGCAGGCCAGCGCTGCCCAAGACATCCCGCGCGGGTGCCACGCCTCGCCTGGCGTCCGCGCGCGTTCACGAGTGGAACCCTATGCGGAAGTTCGTCCTCCCGATCCTCGGCACGGTCGCGTCGTGCGCTGCCTGGTTCGCCACGGCGCCCACGCCCATCCTGTCGGCGGCCGCAGCCCAGACCCCGCCGGCGACCTCGCAGGCGGCTCGGCCCCAGCCGCCCCAGCCGGCGACGACGTCGCAGGCGCCAGCCACCCCGGTGACCCCGGTGCAGACGCCGGGCGTCCCGCCGCCCACGTTCAGGGTCGAGATCAACTACGTCGAGGTCGATGCGGTGGTCACCGATCGCGCCGGCCGGCTGGTCAACGACCTGACGCGCGACGATTTCGAGATCTTCGAAGACGGCAAGCCCCAGAAGGTCGAGTTGTTCACGCGCATCGACATGCCCGTGACGCGCGAAGACCGGCCGCTGACGCGGCCGGCGCCCATCGAGCCCGACGTCAAGATCAACGAGCCGTTCGAGGGGCGCGTCTACGTCTTCCTGCTCGACGACATCCACACGCATCCCATGCGCTCGGTGCTCGTGCGCAAGGCCGCCCACCAGTTCATCGACCGCTACCTCGGGGCCAATGACATGGCGGCCGTGGTCTACACCAGCGGGCGCGCCGACGCCGGGCAGGAGTTCACCAGCAGCAAGCGCCTGCTCAAGGCGGCCGTCGATCGCCTCACGGGCCGCAAGATCCGGTCGTCGACGCTCGGGCGGCTCGAGTCGTACAACCAGCAGCGCAACATGGGCACGCTCACCCAGGGAGCCAAGATCCAGGACCCCGATGACTTCGAGCGCGGCTACAACGCCCGCATGTCGCTCGACACGCTGCGCGGCGTGGCGGCCTACCTCGAGGGCGTGCGCGGGCGCCGCAAGGCCGTGCTCTTCTTCAGCGAAGGCATCGACTACGACATCTACGACGTGTTCGATTCACGCGACGCGACGACGGTGCTCGATTCGACCCGCGACGCCATCGGCGCCGCGACCCGCGCCAACGTCGCCATCTACTCGATCGATCCGCGCGGCCTCACCAGCCTCGGCGACGAGGCGATGGAGATCAGCAACCTGCCCGAGGACGAGAGCCTCGGCATCGGGCCGACCGGCCTGATGAACGAGCTGCGGCGCGCGCAAGACAGCCTCAAGGTGCTCGCCGAGGAGACGGGCGGGATCGCCGCCGTCAACTCCAACGATTTCGACACCGCGTTCTCGCGGATCCAGCACGAGAACTCGACCTACTACGTCCTCGGGTACTACCCGACCAACGACCGGCGCGACGGCAAGTTCCGGAAGCTCCAGGTCAAGGTGCTGCGCCCGGGGATGACCGTCCGCTCGCGCAAGGGCTACGTCGCCCCCAAGGGCAAGGCCGAGGTGCGCGAGACCGAGACCACCGCCGGGACGTCGGCGGTGCTGCGCGAGGCGCTGTCGAGCCCGCTGCCAGAGGCCGCCCTCCCGATGGGGATCCAGGCCACGGCCTTCAAGGGCACCGCGCCCAAGGCCTCGGTGGCTGTCGTCGCGCAGTTCGGCGGGCGCCAGCTGACCTTCACGCAGAAGGGCACCGAGTTCCTCAACACGATCGAGATGTCGATGATCGCCATCGACGACCAGGGCAAGGTCAAGGGCGGCGACCGGCAGAAACTCGACCTGACGCTGAAGCCAGAAACGCA
>JAEUQQ010000657.1 GCA_016789685.1 Acidobacteriota bacterium
GAGGCCGTGACCTTCGTCGCGACGACGTCAGACAACGTCGGGGTGGCGCGCGTCGACTTCGCCGCGGCGGGGTTGCCGGGTATTCCCGGCGCCAGCGACGCGAGCGCGCCGTACCAGTTCGCCATCACGGTGCCCCCGATCGCGACGCCCGGCACGGCGGTGACGGTGACGGCCATCGCGCGCGATGCCGCCGGCAACGAAGGCGCCGCATCCGCGACGACGACCGTGTCGGTGCAGCCCGACAGCGACCCGCCGCAGGTGACGCTGCAGGCTCCCTCCGAGACGGCGCCGGGCGCGACGCTCCGCGTGTCGGCCCGGGTCGACGATGCGGTGGGCGTCGCACGCGTGGTGTTCCTGCTCGGCACCACCGAGATTGGCACCGACTCCGAGGCGCCGTTCGAAGCGACGACGACGATCGCGCCGGGCACGGCGCCGGGGAGTGCGCTTGTCGTGACGGCTCGCGCTTTCGACGGTGCGGGCAACATGGGCGAGGCGACGGCCAGCGTGTCGGTCGCTGCCACGGCAGACACCATCGCTCCGGTCGTGACGCTCGATGCCCCCGCCGAGGTGACTGCCGGGGGCACCCTCGACGTTTCGGCGGCGGTGACCGATGCCGGTGGGGTCGCGCGCGTCGAGTTCGCGTTCGACGGCGCTGTCCGCGCCGTGCAGACTGCTCCGCCGTTCCAGGCCAGCCAGCGCGTGGCCGACGACACGCCGGCGGGCACGCTGATCACGGTGACCGCGCAGGCGCGCGACTTCGCCGACAACGCCGCGACGGCCACGAGGGCGGTGCGCGTCGTCGTGCCTCCGGTGTCGCTGCGCGGCATCGTGACCGGTGAGGTCTACGACGACACGACCGGTGTGCCGCTCGCCGGTGCAACTGTTGTGCTCGACGGCACCGACAGCACGAGTCGTCGCTACACCCAGGTGACGACCACCGATGCGCGAGGGCGCTACCTGCTGCGCGCCACCGCGGGAACAGCTGTCGTGCGCATCGTGCGCGAGGGCCACACGGCCGTGGACCGCCTCGTGACCATCACCGGCGGCGCCGCCACCGAGGTGTTCGATGCGCGGCTCACGCCGTTTGCCGGGCCGGCCGTGCCGGTGTCGCCGACGCTCGGGGCAACCATGCAGTCGGGGGCCGCGGCGCTGGTGTTCGCGCCCGGGACGCTCGCCGCGCCCGCGTCGCTGCGATTTGCCGCCGTCTCGCCGCAGGGCCTGCGCGCGCTGCTGCCTGCGGGCTGGTCGCCCGTACTGGCGGTCGATGTGGCACCGGCCGGTGTCACGTTTGCGGGAACCGCCGTCGCACGCGCGGCCAATGTCGTCGGCCTGACGCCGGGCACGCCGCTGGCGCTCGTGCGATTCGATCAGGATGCGCGTGCGTGGTCGGTCGTGTCGGTCGCCCCGCTGGCCGGTGACGGTTCGGTGCTCGAAGCGGCGCTGCCCGCGTCGGGCGCGTACGCGCTGGTCGTGGCCGATGCCCAGCCCGTCGCCCCGCCGGCGCCGGTGGTGGGCCAGGCCCTCGAGGGCGTGCCGGTTCCGTCGCTGCCCACGGCCCTGACGTCGGTAGTCGTGCCGCAGCCGCGGGTGCTGTTCTACGCCCCTGGGGTGAAATCGCTGGTGACCGGGCGTACCGAGGGCGCATCGCGACTCAGCAGCGGCGCACGCGTGGTGGCCCGGATCAGCGAACGCTACGACTTCTTCGACGGCGGCTCGGTGAGTCCCGAACCGTTCGAGCAGGACATCGTGCTCTACCAGGCTGGCGTGGCGGGCCTTGCCGGCACGCACGTCGTCAGCCCGTCGCAGGCGTTCGAGGCCATCGCCCTGCGCGAAGGCACGATCTCGGTGGCGATGTACGCGCCGGCGGATGTTCCGGCACCCACGCCGATCGTGTCGCCAGACGGGACGCGGATCGAGGCACCCACGGGTGAGGCGCTGGAGTTCCCGGCCGGTGCGGTGAGCGATGCCACGCCGGTGACGCTCGCGCCGATTGCCGCGTCGAACCCGGGCGTTGCCATTCCCGATGGCGTCACGGTGATCGGTGGCGCGCACGTGATGTCGCCCTCCAGCTTCCTCACGGGCGCGTCGCTGTCGATGGCATCGACCGGCGTCTCGAACGCCGCACGCGTGGTCGTCGTGCGCGCGACCGACATCGACGGCCAGACGTGGCTCGAACTGGTGGCCGCGGCGCGCATCGATGCCGGCCGCCTGGTCTCGACCACGGTTGTCGGCGCGCAGGCCACCGCGATGCCGAACGTGCTGACCCCCGGACGGTACCTGTTCGTGCAACTGGCAGGGCCGATCGGTTTCGCGCAGGGCGCGGTCAGCGGGCAGGCGGGCGGGCTCGCGGGTGCCGTGGTCTCGACGTCGTCGTTGCCGATCGTGTCGCTCGCGCGCCAGGGCGGCATCTACGTCGCGGTTGCACAGTCTGGCGCCCAGGTGCTGGGCGCACGCGATCCCCAGCGCAACGACAGCGGCATCGCCGCGGTGACGATCGTCGCGGGTGCGGTGGTGCCGGCCGAGATCACGCTCGTGGCGCAACCGCCGCGCGTCACGTCGATCTCGCCCGCCAACGACGCCGTCAATGTGCCGCTCGGCGCACCCGTGGTCGTCACGTTCAGCGAAGAAGTGGATCCGGCGTCGGTCACGGCCAACGGCGGCGCGTTTGCGATCGCCGGGCCCGACAACGTGGCCCTTGCCGGCACGATCGCGCTTGCCAACGGCAACACGGTGGCGACCTTCCGTCCGTCGGCGCCGCTGGCCTCGAACACGCGATACACCTTCCGCGTGAGCACGGCCGTGCGCGACCTGGCCGGCAACGCGCTGCAGGACCCGGCCGTGGTCGCCTTCGACAGCCTCGACACGTCGGCGCCGCCACCGCCGCCCGCCGGCGCGATCTCGGCGAGCATCCCCGGCAGCAACGGCCGGACGACGGTCAAGGCCACGCAGGGCACAGCGAGCCCGCGCGACACCGTGTCGGTCGTGAACCGGACGACCGGCGCAATCACGCCCGTGCTGATCGACGCGAACGGCGGATTCGAGGCGAGCGTCGTCGCGGGGCTCGCCGACCGGTTGATGATCCGGATCGTCGATCGCGCCGGCAACGAGACCCTCGTCGAGGTGCCGGCCTTCACCCAGCAGAATCCCGACGGGTCGATCTCGACGGCGGTCGATGCCGGCGGCGGCGTGGTCGTGGGGCCTGCGGGCCTGCAGGCGCGGGTGAAGCCCGGGACCTTCCCCGACGGCGCCGTGGTCACGCTGCGCGTGGTCGACGAGGTGGCGTTCCCGGTGCAGTTGTCGGCCACCGACAAGCTGAACTTCTCGTTCGAACGTGGCTTCGAGATCGACTTCGGCGGCGCCACGCCCCAGAGCTACGTCGACGTGTCGTTCGAGGGGCGCGGAGGCGAGACGGCCGACGACCGCTGGATCGTGACGCAGGTCGTCGACATCGAGGGTCGGCAGGAACTCGTGGCCGTCGACACGGCGAAGTTCCGCAGCGGCCGCATCACGACCGCGTCGCCGCCGTGCCCTGGCGTGACGGCGCGCGGATTCTATGGCGTCATCAAGGCGCACCAGCCGGTGGGCGTCAACTACGGCACGCTCTACGCCGCGAACTACGGGGGGATGCGCGCCGAGGTGCGGTTCATCCCCGAGACGATCCTCGTCGGCGTGCCGCCGCTGCCGTACGTCCTCTACACGCCGCCGACGATGGCGGCGATGTGCTACCCGTCGCTCACGGGGCGGGCGTCGGTGTCGCTCAACGCCTCCGAGGTCACGGTGCTCAGCACCCGCCTCGCGCCCAACGAGCGCGAGATCGTCGTCCGCGACCCGGCGACCCTGCTGGAACGCCGCACGCCCGTCGACCGGGCCGTCGAGTTCTCGGCCGTGATGCCGGGGACGCTGCGCGACACGTTCGAGGCCGAGGCCATCCCGCACACCGGCGGCACGCCGATTCCGCTGGCCACGCTGCGGGCCTCGGCGGGCCTGGCACCAGATACGATGCGCCTGTCGGTCGACATCGCGGGGCTCGACGTTCCCATCCGCGACATCATGTTCCGCAACCGGACGCGCGGGCTCACCGAGATGGTGATCCTTCCGCTCCAGACCATCTCGGCCTTCGCGCCTGGCGGATCGCTGGGGCCGCCCATCGTGATGGCCGTCAACGACGCCGGGGTGTCGCGGGCGGTGTTGCACACCGTGGCGCCACCCGTGCTCGGCGTGGGCAACCTCGTGGCGCGCGTGGTGCCGGGCACGATCGACCCGTCGCTTGCGGAATGCCAGGCGCAAGGGCAGCAATGCGCCCGCGTGCGCGAGCGGGTCGAGATCATCGCGGAGCCACCGGTCGTGCCCGGGGCACCGCCGGCGCCGCTCGTGCTCGTGGCCGTGCCCGAGGCCGCCATCGTCGGCGGCGGGCTGACGTATGCCTTCTCTGCCGCGCTCGACCACACGTTCGTGATCCGGGTGTGGTACCTGGACGGGTCGTACGAGGACGTGCGCGTGCCGCGCGTGCAGTTCACGCTGACCAACCCGCGGACGGGGCGGGCGCTGCGCACGATCGTGCTGCAGGCGCCGCCGCGCGACATCCCGAGCGACATGGGCACGCTCACCGACGACACGACCGCGCCGCGCCTGACCGAGGCGCCCTCGTTCCTCGGCGCGTTCGATCCGTCGAGCGCGCTGACGTTCCGCTTCAGCAAGCCGATGAACACGGCCAGCCTCAAGGACGCCTTCCGCGTCGTCGACAGTGCCGGCCACGTCGTGCAGGGCACGTTCAGCTTCTCGGGCGGCGGCACGGTGCTGACGTTCGTGCCGCAGTCGCCGCTCGGGATCGGCAAGACCTACACGATCGAGATCGCCGGCCTCGATGCCTCGGGCAACCTGCCCGCCGGTGCGACGGGCGTCGCGCGCGACATCGCCGGCAACGTCCTGCGCGGCCTGACACTCGCGCTCAAGACCTTTACACCGCGCCTTGCGGGACGGTTCGTCGCGCCGTACGAGTACAAGGACTTCGCGTTCACCACGGCGACACATCCCACGACCGGGCGGCCGGCGTCGCTCGTCATGGCGGCGACCGCGAGCCAGGTGCGCGACAAGTTCATCGTGCTCGACGCGACCAACCCGCTCACCATCACCCAGGTGGGCTCGGTGACCGAGCCCGCGCCGACGCGCCACAAGCTCGAGGTGCTCAAGGGGCTCGACTTCGCGAAGCGCAAGAACGGCCGCTTCCAGGGCGACCTCGCGTTCACGACGACCACGAACCTGACGTTCACCTTCCTGAGCATCTTCGACGTCACGAACCCGTTCGCGCCCACGTTCCTGTCGAACAAGCTGCTCACGGCCAACCCCGACAACTCGAGCGACTACGCGCGCCAGGGCACCGTGCGCGCCAACGGCGCGGCGCGCGGATTCACGCTCGTCGAGACCGCCGATGGCCCGGTGGCCTACGTCGCGGTCGAGTTCGTCGGCCTGTTCCAGACGTCGATCAAGGAGCAGATCCCCGAGCGCGAGGCGTTCCCACTCGACCCGGCCGACAAGGTGCTCCGCGAGCCCTACACCGCGGGCAACTTCGCTGACGTCGCGCATCGTGACAACCGGCTGTTCGCCCTGAACCGCGACACCAAGTCGCTCGACGTGTTCGACCTGAGCCTCGCGCCGATCACGTCGCTGTCGTTACTGGGCGAGGATCCCCGGCGCATCAAGATCGTCGAGGGCCTCGCCATCGACCGGAACAACGACGGCCTGTCTGATCCTGGCGAGCAGTACACCGTGGCGCTGATCGCGACGCGCCGCGATACGTTCGACGCGACCGGGTCGGCCGTCGCGGGCAGCGTCCTGGTGTTCGACATCTCGACGCCCTCGTCGCCCACGCTGCTGACGCGCATCGAGACGCCGGGGATCCTCCGCGACCTCGACGTCGACGTCGCGAAGCGGCGCGTGTTCGCGACGGGCGAGTCCGACACGATCCGGCCGGGCGTGGCCCTCGGCACCCGCGCGGTCTACATGCTCGACCTCTCGCGTCTCGGCCACGCGCTCGACGCGGATGGCGACGGCGTCGACGATCGCGTGCTCTGGAAGCAGGTGCTCGAGGCCAACAGCGTGCGTGTCGATGCTGCGCGCGGTCTCGTGGCTGTCGGCACGGACAAGGGCATGGACCTGTGGGCCGTCTACGACACCTGCTGCGACCTGGGCGTCGACACGGTCGCCGCGCCGACCCGCGAGATCACGGCCGATCGCGGGTCGCTGCTGGGCAAGGAGCGCGACGCCCTGCAGATAGGCATCAAGCAGGGCCTCGCCGCCGCGACCACCACCTGCGGGACGGCCGACGTGAAGATGCTCGAGCAGGGCAGCGGCGCGTGCCTGTGGAAGGCGGATCCCGCCACGGCCTGCGGCGACAACTACCAGCCGGGGATCAGCGACCACGACTTCGAAGTGATGTTCGCCTCGGCCGTCCCGTCCGCGACACAGGAGTGCGTGATCAAGGCGCTCACCGACGTCTTCGTCGATCCACGCACGAACGACCCGCGGCCCGTGACGCTGCCGGGGGGCGACGAGATCGTGTTCGACGAGGTGTCGTTCTTCCCGGTGCCCCGCGAGGAGTTCGAGCAGGCGCGCCTGAACATCGATCCGCCGACATCGGCGGGCGGCACCGACGTGACGGGCGACCTGGGCCTCGGCCGGCAGCAACTGCTGCTCAAGTGGTTGCTCGAGGGTGAGTACGTGGTGTTGCCGAACAACGACCGGTCGCTCGTCGGCGTCGATCTCGAGCAGGTACTGGCACGGCTCCGCACCGAGACGAAGATCCCGGCGGTCGAGGGCTACGAGTGGGCGGCGCTGCAGCGCTACAAGCTGTCTGACGGCGGCATGTACCTGCGCGTGGCCGATGCGTCGCAGGCGTCGTCGGCGTTCCACAAGCGGTTCGTGAAGCAGGCGCACGACGCCGGCAAGGCCGGCATCCGCGCGGCACTCGGGCGGCTCATCGTCGATCCGGCGGCGCTGGCGATCGTCCTGCGCTACTCGCGCGCCGAGTACGCGTCGAACGCCTGCCTGTCGATTGCCCCCGGCCAGTACAACCCCGCGCGGTGGCCGAGCCGGCCGTGCCAGTCGTTCGAGGAGTTCATCGCCTCGATGGCCGCTCGTGCCCTGCTCGCGCAGTTGCCCGTGCCGATCTTCACGACGCAGCAGGTCGTCGACGAGGTGCACCGGTTCTACCGCATCAAGGCCGATATCGAGACGCTGGCCACCGACGAAGACGCCGACCAGTTCATCGCGATGACCCATCGCGCGATCGAGCGGATGCGCCAGGAGACGCTGCCGGCGTGGCAGGCGGGCCTGCTCACCGATACGCAGGCCGCCCAGCGGCTCGCGAACGTGAGCGCGGCCGACACCAAGTACGACGCCGGCCTGCAGAAGGCGAAGCTGCACGCGGTGCCGCGCGCCTTCAACCACGGCTTCCGCGGCGGCTATGACCTCCGTGTGGCGATGTACCACGCGCCGATCGGCGCGGCCGCGCAGCCGGCAGTCGAGACGACGGTGTCGCTCATCGGCGGCGAAGAGCGGTACCTCGACTACAGGCGCACCGCCAGCGGCGAACTCGTGCTGACCTCTGGCCAGGCCACGAAGCTGTTCGACGTCAGGAACCTCGACCAGCGTGCGTCGCAGGCCGGGCAACTCGGCAGGCTGGCGTTCGTCATCGACCTCCCCGGCCGGACGATGAAGGAGGCCAACCGCGAGAACAACGTCGGCGGGGCGTTCTACTACGTCATCGACCCGCAGAACCCGGTGCGTCCGCCGGTGCCCGCGGCGATGCCGCTTCCGCCCGCGGTCGGGACACCCGACCTGCTCGACCCCGATACCGAGTGCTACGACGCCCCTGCGCTGAAGGTGACGCAGACGCTGCTGATCGACGGCCAGCCGATCAACGCGAGCGACGTGACGATCGGCGAGGGCGAGGTCATCACGGTGCGCCTGTCGGTCGACAACATGTCGGGCGAGCCTGCGACCAACGTGACAGTGTGTTCGTCGCTGCGTCCTGCGTGCTTCGAGATACCGTTCATCGCGGTCGGCGCGACGTGGCAGACGCAGTTCACGTACTCGGCCGACAGCGGGTTGTATGCGGTCGAGGCGACCGCGTCGGGCAGCACGGTCGGCGTGGTGAACGCGCCGGGGGCCACGCTGATGGTCAACTGCGACGCGTACGCCGTCGTGCCGCTCGAGCCAGACCCGAACCCCGAGGCCGACGCCTCGACCATCATGCGCGGCGGCACGGCGAACCGCTGGCTGCGCCTGATCTCGCGCCGGGGCAAGCCGGCAGCCGGCATCAACGTCTCGGTCGAGGTCACCGGCGGCGGGACCACGATGCACTTCAACGGGATCACCGACAGCAACGGGCTCATCGTGGTCAATGGCGGGCCAGGCATCGCGATCCCGTTCACGTCGGCGTATCCCGACGGGACACAGTTCGAGATCTCGGTCACCGGGGCGAACGGGCGGCCGTTCATCTGCGGCGTGCCGTGGCAGACCTCGGTCACCGTCAAGGACTTCACCTTCAGCACGAGCTACTCGCGCGGCCTCTCGATCGGCGGGTCGATCGGCCTCATCGCATCGATCGAGGGCAGCGCCGAGGCGGGCTTCGAGGTCGAACGCAGCTACACGCGCGACGTCAACGGCGTCGAGCAGCCCACCGCAGTGAGCCTGACACCGTCGGAACAGCTGGGCGTCAAGCGCAGCACCGAGGTTGGCCTCGGGCCCGAGTTCAAGTTGCCGCTGGGGATCACGGGCGGCTTTTCGTTCGGCATGTCCGAGGGCGAGAAGCGGGTCACGAGCGGGGCGGCGAAGTACTCGTTCACGTACCCGCTCGATGCCGACGAGCAGTGCAACATCCTGCGCGTGTCGCTCTCGCAGGTGGGGAACTCGGGGCCGTTCGTCGGCTGGCTCGTCGATGCGGCTCGACGCTTCATCACCAACAGCGGCTGCAATCCCGCCTCGAAGTACCTGTCGTCGGTGTCGACCGAGTTCTCGGCCGAGGCGTCGGCCGGGGCGAACGTCGGCCTCAAGGTGCAGCGCGCGTTCGGCAGCCCCATCACGGGCGACGAGCCCGGTGATTCAGCGAAGTTCCGGAACCTCGAGGTCAACTTCGGCGGCTCGGGCTCGACATCGTTCAGCTTCACCAACGGCAACGAGGTCGGGTTCGAGTTCGACACGGCGGCCGGGGCGCTCACGGCCAGGACGTTCACCGACAGCTACAGCCTGCGTGGCGGCATCGACTGGTCGGCCGGCTTCACCGCGGGTCTCGGCGAAGTCGATGCGGAGACCTACGACACGATCGCCACGAAGGAACAGAAGAAGGACAACGTCAAGGCCGAGCTCGAGACGTTCAAGAAGGAGATCAAGGGCGGCGTCAGCGGCACGACCGCGGAGTTGTTCAAGGTCGATGCGGAGTACGACATCAGCAACGCCTCGTCGCAGTTGCCCTCGTCGATCTCGTTCACGTTCGCCGGGCCCAAGGCGTCGGGCTGGAAGGCCGAGGCGGGCGGGGTGGCGTTGCCGCTGACCGGGCCGGCGAGTGGCGCACGCACCTACACGCTCAGCCGCAAGGACGACATCGAGCGCGTCGTGACGCGCCTGGGAACGCTTGGCGCGATGAACGCGAGCCAGGTCGCGAACATGCAGGTGGGCTACTCGCTGCTGTTCCAGCCGACGATGCTGCAGCAGGAGTACGGCCGCTTCCTGGCCGCGCTGCAGCGGTCGGTGGCGACCTACAAGAGCTCCGAGAGCCTGTCGAAGGGCATCGAGTTCCCGATCGGCCTCACGATCAAGGGGCTCGTGGTCAAGGCCGGGCTGTCGGCAGGCGTGAAGGCCGACGCGAAGATCGGGTACACGAAGGAGA
This sequence comes from Acidobacteriota bacterium, assembly GCA_016789685.1. GTDB lineage: Bacteria > Acidobacteriota > Vicinamibacteria > Vicinamibacterales > JAFNAJ01 > JAEUQQ01. The sequence goes on from JAEUQQ010000657.1 coordinate 9,887, forward strand.
AGGGCGCGGTGGTCGAGGGCAGGAGCTACGCCCTCGAGCAGTACCCGCGCGCGCTGTTCCCGGCGGCGCCCGAGCTGAACCTCTGGGATTCGATCGAGACACCGTGGCAGGCGCTGCTCGGCTCGTTTGCCAACGAGATCAGCGACCAGCAGGCACTCGTGTCGCGCACCAACGGGCTGGTCACGCTCAAGTCGAGCAACACGGCCACGATCACGATCAACGGGGCGGCAGAGCCTGCCGACTTCACCGCGACGCTGTTCTCGTGGAAGTACCGCTCGCTCGACGAGCCGGTCCGCGACCTGTTGCAGCAACCGGGCGACGCCGCCGGCATCGCGGGCCTCCCGCACTACGGCGTCGGCGGCTTCCACGCCCTCGGACCCGACGAGTACACGCTGGCCGTGGCGACGCCGCTCACGATCGACTGGCGTGACGAGGACGTGGCCGGGCTCGACGAGTCGACGTTCGCGATGTATCGGTGGAATCCGACGCGCCGCGACTGGGACCACGTCGGTGGGGTCCGCGACACCGCGGCCAACACCGTGACGGCGACGATCACGCAGTTCGGGCTCTACACGCTGGGCACACCGATGCCCGCCGGCACGATCGGCATGACGATGACCGACCTCGGGTTCTCGGGCGAGGGCGCCGAGGCGGTCCAGCGTTTCCGAGTGACCAGTACTCCGCTCGCGCTCAACACGGGTGCGGTGGTGCCGGATGGCGCCGGGTTCACGGTCCGCACGGTGGCGGGGCAGGGTACGAATCCCACCGCCTACGGCACGGTGACCTCGGCCGACAGCGATCCGCTTCGTGCCGGCACCCAGGTGCAGGCCGTCGGCGGCGTCATCACCTTCGAGGTCGAGTTCCCGGCGCCCTCGCGGGTCTACGTCCCGGGCCGCGTTGTCGTCTACGGCGCGCCGGGCACGGCCTTCGGCGAGCGCGTCGTCGTGAAGGAGGTGCAGCCATGAGCCGGCTGCGCCCCCGTCACGATACCGCGCCAACGACCACTCGATTTCCAGTGCGACTTCACGGCATGTTTCGAGCTCCCGCCCTCCTCGCGAACGCTGCGCGCCTGGCCCTCGTCGTCCTCCTCGCCGGCGCGCATGCGGCCGGCGCGCAGGAGGCGCCACGGTTCCTGGCCGCCGACGACATCAAGCTCTACGGCATCGGTCTCAAGGTCGAGCCGGCGACGCAGGTCGTGCCGCGCGACATCGCAACGATCGTCTCGGCCTACCTCCAGGTGCCCGGCGCCGCGCCGGCCGACGTGCCCCAGTTCGCGGCCGGTGCCGAGGTGGTCGCGACCCTGCGCGGTCCCAGCCTGCCGCAGCCCGTCGAACTGCGGACGAAGCCCAACACGCCGTTCAACATCCCGGCGTTCGGCGTCGCCGGCATCCACACGCTCGAGAACATCCGGCTCGTGTCGGGCGGCGAGGTGCTGCTGCGCGGCACGCCAGAGATCGCGACCATCGAGGTCATCGACAAGCTGCTCGTCACGCAGGTGACGGCGCGCCCGCTCACGGCCGACGAGATCCGCGAGCGCGGGATCGTCTTCGACCGCGACAACTTCCAGGCCTACAACTTCACCGCGGCGTTCGCCGTGCAGACGGGGCAGCAGATCCAGCTCAACTTCCCGGTCCTCCTGCCCACGCTCGACTCGACGCAGGACCGCACCAACCCGCTGACCACGCTCGAAGCGATCAACGTGAGCGGCCCGAGCCTGCGCTCGCTGCAGACGATCATCCCCGACACGCTCAGGATCCAGGCCGCGATCCCCAACCTGCAGGTCGTCGGATTCTCGCTCAAGATCCCGCAACTGCAGGGGCAGAACCTCATCGTGCCGCCGATCCCCGGCGTCGTCGTCATCCCGGGGGACATCGGGTTCCTCAACCAGTACTTCAGTGTGCTGCTGATGGTCGGCAACGTCGCGCCCACGGGATCGAACCTCGTGGTCAGCGACCTGCGGGCGACGATCCTGCTGCCGCCGGGCGATGACACCGTTGTCGGCACCGGTGACGACCCGTTGAAGATGGCGCAACTGACCGATGGCCAGGCGCCCACCGAACGCCCGGTGACGCAGGGCGGGCCCGACGGCAAGCTCGGCACGGCCGACGACATCCTCACGCTCGGCCCCGGCCAGAGTGGCAACGCCGAGTTCCTCGTCGAGGGGCGCCGCGAGGGCAGCCACGTCATCGAGATGGCGCTCAGCGGCGTGCTGCACGGCCTTCCGGTCGGCCCGGTGAACATCACGGGCCGCGCCGCTGGCGCGGTGCTCGTGCGCAACCCGAAGTTCACGCTGACGTTCACGCATCCCGAGATCGTCACGGCCGGCGAGGCCTACACGCTCGACGTGACGGTGACCAACACGTCGGAGTCGCCAGCGAACTTCGTCAGCGTCAATCTTGCGGGCCGGCACATCAGCGGCGCGACGCTGGTAGGGGCGGCCAGCCAGTCGATCGAGGCGATCGTGCCGGGCGATTCCGCGACGGTCTCGTTTGACCTCGTCGCGCAGGTCACCGGCAAGGTCACGGCCGCGACGCTCGCCGGCGACGAGCACCTCAGCGGACGGTTCGAGTTCAAGACGGCCGTCGGCGAACTCGGCATTCCGCTTTCTCCCGACTCGCTCGTGCTGCCGACCGAGGCCAGGGCCCTGCCGAAGCCGTTGCGCGATGCCGCGCTCGGGCTGCTGGGCCGCGCCTACGCCGTCGCGACGGCGCCGGCCGCAGCGCTGCCACCCGACGTCACGCGGTTTTCGCGCCAGGTGGTGATCGATCGCGCGATCGATCTTGCCGAGGCGGGGTTCCGCGACACGCTGCACGAACCACTCGCCGACAACGCCGCGCAGGTGCTCTTCGACTTCGCCGGCAGCGCCTACCAGCGCCTGCCCGAGCGGATCACGCGGCCCGACGATCTCGACTTCGCGCAGCGCAATGCACGCGGCTTCGACGAACTCCGCCGTCGCTCGCGTCGTGGCGATCATCTCGCCGATGTCATCGGGAGCCTCCTGGCGCCGTCGTTCGCGGCGACGACGCCCGCGGCGTTCCATGCCGCGCTCGCGTCGAAGACCTCGTTCCGTCCGGCGCACCTGTCGGTGCTGCTCACCGCCAACGGCGGCCAGGTGCCCGTGTCGCTCGCGCTGCGGAACACGTCACAGCAGCGCACCGGCCTCGTCGACGCCACGGGCAAGGTCGAGAAGACGATTCCCTTCTCGGACGTGGTGCCCATCGTCGATGCCGGCGGCGTGGAGGTTGGCCGCCTGCTCCTCGTGACGGCGCCCGCCGGCGACTACGCCATCGAAGTCCGCACGCTCGCATCGGCGACGCCCGGCGCAACGTACTCGATGAGCGTCGTGCTGCCGGCAGGCGACGATCGGATGCGGCAGGTCGTATTCGACGGCGTCGCGCAGGATCGCGTACCGGTGCTCACGCGACTGCCTGGCGACCCGCACGGCCTGTCGGTCGACGTGATCGGGACGGCCGCGCCTGTGACCTTCGAGCCGACCGCCGCGGCAGACGTCGTGGATCCGGCGCCGACCGTGCTCGGCGTCGTCCAGCTCGGGAAGACCGACGCCGTGACCTTCTGCGCCGGCGAGCCGCCGGTCTATCCCGGACGCATCCTGGGCGTGCTGTTCAGCGAGGAGGTGTCGCCCGAGGCCGTGCAGGACAAGGCCCTCGCCGCCGACATCACCCGGTTTGCCGTGAATGGCGTCCGCGTCGTCGGTGTCGCACTGCAGCCAGGGCGCCGTATCGCCTTCGTGGCCCTGGCCGAAGGTGTCGGGCCCTTCGTGCCCAGGACGCTGACGATCACCGACGTGACCGACCGGCGCAACCAGGCGCTCGGCACGCAGGCGCTGCCAATCGAAGTGACGGTAACGGGCGCTGCCGGCGTCGTGTCGGGCAAGGTCATCGGTGCCGACGGCGCGCCGCTGGGATCGGCCGAACTCCGCCTCCTCTACATGCGCCAGTGCGGCGACGAGGTCACGGTGGTCGGCATCACGAGCAAGAGCGCCGACAACAGCGGCGCGTACTCGTTCGACTACGTGCTCGGCGGCGTGACGACGAAGGTGATCGCCGTCGATCCCGCGACCGATGAGTTCCGCGCCATCTCGTTCCAGGTGCAGCGCGAGGGCCAGCGCATCAACGCCAACATCGTGCTGCTCGGCCGCGGCACGGTCGAGGGCCGGACGCTCTCGGAGGATGGCCAGCCACTCCCGAACACGTCGATTCGCATCACGAGCCTCACCGACAACTCGCAGTATGGCGCGCGGTCTGATGCACAGGGTACGTTCCGCGCCGCGCGCGTGCCCGTCGGACCGGTGCTGATCGAAGCCGTCAACACGACGCGACGCGCGCAGGTGTCGGTGTCTGACGTGGTGCCCTCGGCGGCTGCCGTCGTGATGCGCGACCTCGTGCTGCTCGACGCGGTGCGTCCGCCGGGCCAGGCGCCCGTCACGACCGCGACGATGAACGGGCTCGTGCTGCTGTCTGACTCGTCGGCCCCGGTCGTCGACGCGCCCGTCTACGCCTACTACCAGGACAACTCGCAACCCGACGTGCGCTGCCCGGCAGGTCCCACGGGCGCGCGCCCGCCCGAGTGCCCGATCGCCGCGGTGCGCACCAGCACCGGTGGACAGTACGAGTTCCTCGACCTTCCGTCGGGCAGCTATCGGCTCGTGTCGTTCGATGCGGGCGCGCTCGCGCAGGGCCAGATCGCCACCGTCGTCGCGGCGAACCAGACATCGACGGCCAACATCCTCCTCATCGGCGGGCTCGGCACCGTGACGGGCATCGTGATCGATCCCTCGGGGGCGCCAGTCGCCAACGCGCGCGTGGGCGGCGGCCTGAGCCTCACCAGCACCGGCGCCGATGGACGCTTCACGCTCACCGACGTGCCGATCGGCACGCAGCGCATCGTGGCGGTGAGCGACGCCTTCCAGTCGAAGGGTGAGACCGAGGTCTCGATCGTGCGCGCCGGCGACTCTGCTGGCGCCACGATCGTGCTCGAGGCTTACGGCTCGATCGCGGGCACCATCCTGCTGCCGAACGGACTGCCCGCCAGCGGCGTGCAGGTGTACGCGTTCTACAAGGAAGCCGGGAACGCCGTCATCGTCGGGCAGACCTCGACCGACGACGGGGGACGCTACCGGATGGACAACCTG
>JAEUQQ010000661.1 GCA_016789685.1 Acidobacteriota bacterium
CTGCTGCAGGGCCGCATGCGCGACCTGTTCGCGCGCGACCCCGACGTCCTCGTGCCGGTACTCGAGGAGTGCTGCGCCATCAAGGCGCGCATCGTCGAAGCCGACGAGTTCGAGCACGGGCCGCGCCGCATCCTCAACTACGGCCACACGATCGGCCACGCGCTCGAGGCCATCACGAAATACCGGCGCTTCCGCCACGGCGAGGCCGTCGGATTCGGCATGCTCGCCATGGCGCGGCTCGCCGTCGCGCGCGCGGCGATGCCGCGCGATACCGCCGACGCGGTCGCGTCGCTCATCGCCACCATGGGGCCGCTGCCCTCGGTGAGCGACCTGTCGGCACGCGAGGCGCTCGCAGCGATCGCGCACGACAAGAAGGTCGTGGATGGCACCCTGCACGCAGTACTGGCCACCGGGATCGGCCAGACCTCGATCGTCAACAACGTCACGCCGCAGGAGTTCGTGTCGGCGATGATGGCGATCGGGATGCGGGCGTAGCGATCCTCGCCGACACGGAGCCGGCGAAGCGGCTCGAGACGCTCACGGTTGCCGGGGGTCGACGAACTCGACCTGCGCAGTGAGCGACCGAACCCGGGCGACGGCCTCGTCGCAGGTCACGAGGACGGCGCCGAGCCCCTCGGCCAGCGCCGCGTAGCACGCGTCATAGGCGGAAAAACGAACGTCACCGCGGCCGCTCCTCCCTGAGGATCTCGGCCGCAGACCGCGGCAGCTTTCGCAGCGGTCGGGCGCGCAATCGCGTGATCATCTCGTCGCGCGTCGGCACATCCAGCGATTTCCCGACCTCGCGCAGGATGTAGTCGGACATCGACAGGCCCTCGAGGGCCGCCCGGGCCTTGAGGCGACGGTGGAACTCAGCGGGGACATTCCGGATTTGCACCATGGTGGACATGTGGAAATGATGATTTCATCGTTTTTTCATGTCAACAGGCCGCATGCACCCCACGCGGCGCGTGCTGGCCTGCCGACGACGGCCCGCGACTACAACCCGAAGTCCTTGATCTTGGCCTGGAGGAAGCGCATCGGCACCTGCAGCGCCTCGGCCGCGCGGGCCCGATCCCCGGCGGCTTCGTCGAGCGCCTGGCGGATGCGGTACTTCTCGGCTTCGTTCAGCGCGCGGCGCGACACGTCGGCCAGCGGGCCGCTCCAGTCGAAGGCGGCGTACGGATTCGCCGCCAGGGCCGTCACCACGTCGCGCAAGGTGTCTTCGCTGGCCGCGCGCTCCGAGATCGTCTGGAGCTGCAGGTGCATCGGCTGGATGGTCTCGCCCTCGGCGAGGATGAGCGCCCGCTCGAGGCAGTTCTGCAACTCCCGGATGTTCCCCGGCCACGAGTACGCGCAGAGGTGCTCGATGGCCGCGGGCGTCAGCGTGACGCGCTTCTTGAGATCGCGGCCAAACCGCTCGATGAAGTGCTGCGCCAGCAGCGGGATGTCGGTCGGCCGTTCGCGCAGGGGCGGCACCACGATCGGGAAGACCGACAGCCTGAAGTAGAGATCCTCGCGAAAGCGCTTGGCCGCGACCATCTGTTTCAGGTGCCGGTTCGTGGCGGCGACGACGCGCACGTCGACCTGCAGCGGGGCATTGCCCCCGACGCGTTCGAAGCGCCGCTCCTCGATCGCCCGCAGCATCTTGGCCTGCAGCGCGAGCGGCATGTCGCCGATCTCGTCGAGGAACAGCGTGCCCCGGTGCGCCACCTCGAACTTGCCCGGCTTGCGCTGCGCGGCGCCCGTGAATGCGCCCTTCTCGTACCCGAACAACTCGGTCTCGAGCAGGTTCTCGGGGATCGCCGCGCAGTTGATCGCGACAAACGGCCCGTTCGACCGCGCGCTGAGGCCGTGAACGGCATGGGCGACGAGTTCCTTGCCCGTCCCGCTCTCGCCCTCGATCAGGATCGTCGTGTCGCTGCCCGCGGCCCGCTGGACGTTCTGCAGCACCTTCCGCAGCGACTCGTGCTCGCCGATGATGTGCGGCACGCCGCGCCGGGCGGCCAGTTCCTCGCGCAGCAGGAAGTTCTCGGTGAGCAGCCGCCGCTGCTCGATCGCCCGTCCGGCGAGCAGCAGCAGGTGGTCGGGATCGACGGGCTTGGCGATGAAGTCGAGCGCGCCCTCGCGCATCGCGCGCACCGCGTCTTCGACGCCGCCGTATGCCGTCATCACGACCACGGGGATGTCGGGGTCGGCGTCCTTGGCCTGCCTGAGGACGCCGAAACCGTCGCCGTCGCCGAGGCGCAGGTCCGACAGCACGAGGGCCGGACGGTGGTCGCGCAACGCTGCGGCCGCGTCGGTGAATCCTGCCGCCTCGACCACCGCATAGCCGCCCTGTTCGAGCGCGAGGCGGAGCATCCGCCGCAGCGACTCCTTGTCTTCGACCAGCAGGATCTCGGGCGGCGCCTGTGCCACGCGCGCCTACCTCGGTGGCGGGACCGGCCGCGCGACCTCGAGCACGTCCTGTTCGAGCTGGGCGAGCGCCTTGACCTGCGCATCGATGTCGGCGCGCAGGCGCTCGGCCTCGACGGCCGCCGCATCGCGCGCGGCCGCCACCGAGGCGCGCGTCGCCTCGTCTGGCGCGCCGACCCAGTCGGCGGTGAGCGCCGACACCCGCGACTGCTGGGCGTCGAAGTCGGCCCGCGTGCGCGTCAGCGCGTCGCGCGCCGCAACGAGCCGTGCGGCCAGCGCGTCGACCTGCGGCGGCGCGGCGGGCGGCGCCGCGGTGGGCGCCGGCGGCGCGGCCGACTCTGCCGGCGCGGCGGGCGCCGTGCGGGCGGCCGCCATCGTGAGCGGTGTCGTGTGCTTGAGGTCGTCGTTGGTGTAGACCTTCGACGGCGTGCCGATGGTCTTGCGGCGCGCGATCTCCCGCTCGGCGATCTCGGCCAGTGACGGCTCCGATTGCGCCAGGGCCGTCGTCAGGCCGGTTGAGAGCACCAGCGCAGTGGCGCCGGTCACGAGGAGGCTGCTCGTTCGTAGTGCCTGTCGCATGGTGCGACCTCCCGGGCGTCGTGTGACGCCGATAGCCTCTGGGGGCAAGGCTCAGTCTAACAAAACGCCCCGCCACACGAGGCGCTGCAACGGCGACGGCGCCGGGGCGATGCGCGCCACCAGGACGTCGAGTTCGTGGCGTGCGCCCGTCGGCGCGATCGCCAGCGCGTGCAGCCGCAGGCGGGCATTCGAATCGCGTCGCGGATCGCCGTCCACTTCGCCCTCGTCATCACTGATCCAGGCGGCGAAATACAGATTCGTCGCCGGCGCGATCGCCGCGGGCACCAGGTCGTCGACGCGTCCCCAGCCGAACAACTGCGGCACCGGCGTGTTGGCCGCCAGCGGATACGCGGCCAGCACGTTGGCCCCGAGGTCTGCCGTCTCTGGCGCGAGCGCGCGACGAACGCCGGTCTGGAACAGCCATTCTTCCGGGCCGGCTGCGATCGACGAGCGCACCGCTCCCGACAGTACATCGTCCCAAGACGAGGCGAACTGCAGGTCGAGGATCATGCGCTCGGCTGCCGCCTCGGCGGCGTAGCGCGTCACGGCGACGTCGCGGAAGGCCGCCGAGGTCCGCTCCTCGGACGACGAGATGACCACCAGGGCCCCGGTAGATGCGAGCAAGAACGTGGCCGCCGCCAGCGCGCCCACGAGCGCATGCCCGGCTCGTGCCCCCGATGGCGACGCGCCACCGGGAGCGGCGCCCTGCACGGCGCGCGGGTGCCCCGTGTCGGGAGGCGGAGCCTGCCATCCCCGACGCGCCGACGTGTCTTCACGGCCACAGCATGTTTCTCGGCGTGACATCGATGAGCACCTCGCGGTCGGGGCTGACCGCCGTTGTCCGGGCCAGGCCCGGGTTGGCGAAACGCGTGGCATCGACGCCGCGCAGGTGGTCGTCGGCCGCCTCGAGCCTGAGGCGCACGATGACGCGGCGCACGCGCAGCAGATCGGCGTCGTACGACGACGCCCCGGCGCCGCAGGCCGGGCCGTCGCTGAGCATGGCGCTCGTCAACTCGACCCACGGGCCGGCGTCGGGCACGAGATCGGGCAGGAGCAGGTTGCCGGCGGCGTCGAAGAGGCAATTGGCCTCGCCGAGGGGAGGCGCCGGGCGCCGCGGCGCGCGGGGATCGCCGAAGTACTGCACGTCGAACGCGGCGACGTGGTCGATCAGCGGTGACTCTGCCGCGCCATCACCCACGCGGACGATGCGTGCGGCGGCGTCGTAGGTCACGGTCACCACGCGCATCCGCGCGACCTGTGCGGCATCGACAGGCCTGAACGCCGTCCCGATGTCGGCGGGCACGTGGCCGATGGTCCCGGCGCCGGGCGCAACGACACGGAACGCCGCGAATCGGCCGAGGCGATCGTGCACGAGCGCGAGGTCGTCGTCGGCAAACCGGCAGGCGGCGTTCGTGGCCTCGCAGGGCGCCGTCCACCACAGGGCCAGGGTGTCGAGCGACGTCGCCATGTCGGTGGCGAGTTCGACGCGCGCCAGCGAACCATCAGCCCGCCACGCGGTGAAGCGATCGGTGAACGCGGCCAGCGGTGCATCCGTCGACGTGACGCGTCGCCGGTGCGGGAACACCGCAGGCACGACGGCCGGCAGGGGGCCCGCGTAGGGTCCCGTCGCGAAGCCCTCGCCGGCCCGCACGAGGGCCCGTTCGATGAGCGCCGCCGCGGCGCGTGCGCGCTGGTCGATGTCGACCGACGAAGGCAGCGTGCGCGCGCCCTCGCCCGCGTGCTGCATCAGGGGCGCGAGCACGACGAGCGCGCCCAGCCCCAGCAGCGCGGCGAGCAGGACCTCGACGAGTGTGAAGCCGGCACGGCGCGCAGGTGCGTCGGCCGTCATCGATATCGCTCGCGCACGCGCACCGCGACGAGCCAGACGTCGTCGGCGCGCGGGCGCAGGTCGAGGCGCGGGCCGAGGCGCCCCTCCGACACGGCAGGCGCCACGAGCACCTGGAGGGCGATCGCGACCGAGGGCGCCGACGGCAGCGGGCTCACGTTCCAGCGCCGCACGAAGCGGGCACCGGCGGGCGGCACGGGACCGCTCGCCATCCAGCGGCCGTGTTCGTCGAGGTGATCGACCCATCCGCCGATGTTGCGCAGCAGGCTGTCGGGCGGAGCGGCGACGAGCCCCGTGCCAGCCAGGCTCCAGGGCATGGCGTCGAGGGCCGTGGCGGTGTCGGTGACATCGACTTCGCCCCCGGCGCCGTCGTCGGCGACGCCCCAGTCGAGCGCGCGCAGCTGCTCGAGACGCTCGATGGCCGCAGCGGTCGCCGTGGCGCGGTCGCGGGCGTGGCCGGCGTTCGTGGTGGCGCGGATCAGGACGGGGGTCAGGCCAACGGCAAGGGCGGCGCAGAGGCCGACGGCCAGCGTGGCCTCGACGAGCGTGAATCCGTCGACGATGTCGGCAGGCAGCGTGTGGGTCGTCTGCATGCCGGCAAGAGAGGCAAGGACCGATCCCGGTGGACCGGCAGTGCGGATAGCAGGTATTCAGGCCAGAATCGGCGTGTCCGTGCACTCAGCTGGATTTTGAGCCGCCGAAACTGCACACCCGGCCACGCCCCCCACCCCGCAGAAACTGCCACGGAGGGGTCACATCTTGAATCATCACATTTCGCACGGTCTGACCCCGCGGCGGCGCGGGGACAGAGCATGCAGAATGTGATGATTCAAGATGTGACCCCCACCCCCGCGGCGAGCGGGAGCGAGACCACGAAGCGGGCGCCGCCTTCGGGGCGGTTGGTCGAACCGATCCGCCCCTTGTGCATGACGACGATCTTCTGCACGAGCGCCAGGCCGAGGCCCGTACCCTGGGCCTTGGTGGTGAAGAACGGCTGGAACAGGCGGCCGGCGACGTCGGCCGGGATGCCTGGGCCGTTGTCGTCGATGGCGACGTGCTGCATCGCCGTGGATGGCTCGATCCCGCCACGCACCACGATGACCGGCGCCTGCCCCGCGCCGCGCGTGGCCTCGATGCCGTTGCGCACGAGGTTCATGAACGCCTGCCGCAGCCACGCATCATCGCCCGCCACCGGGCGCCAGTCGCCGACGACCTCGATGCGCCCGCCCAGCCGCTCGGCTTCGTCGCGCAAGTCGTCGATCCCCCGCTCGATCAGCGCGCGCAGATCCACCGGCGCCACGGCCAGCTGCACGGGGCGCGCGAAATCCAGGAATGTCGTGACGATGCGGCTCAGCGCGTCGGTCTCGTCACGGATGCCGCGCACGTAGTCGGCATACGGCCCGTCGAGTTTCGCCGGATCGATCATGCGGGCGTAGCCGTGGATGGTCGCCAGCCCGTTGCGGAACTCGTGCGCGATGCCGGCCGCCAGCTCGCCGAGCCGTGCGAGGCTGTCTTGCAGCTTCACCTGCTCTTCGAGCGCCATCACCGCCGTCAGGTCGGTGAAGAGGCAGATCACCGCCTCCCACGCCCCCTCGTGGTCGAGGATGGGCGAAATCGTGACGCCGAGGTGCAGTGGCATCTGACGCCCGTCGACCGCGACCGTCACGAGCCGGCGCGCCGTCGGCGAACGCGATCGCAGCGCCTCGCGCACGAGATCAACGAGTGCGGGCGCGGTGCGGAGGCCGACGTGCACGTCGTGCCCCACCTGCGCCTCAGACACGCCCAGCAGGCGGCGGCCTGCGGGGTTCATGATGCGCAGGCGTTCGGCCGAATCGACGAGCATCACGCCGGACGTGATCCCGTTGACGATCTCGTCGCTGAACCGCTCTGACGCCTGCGCGCGCGCCTCGAGGGCGCGCTCCTGCTCGCGCAGCCGCCGCAGCGCATCCTGCATCGCCCCGGTCATGAACGCCGTCTCGGTGCGCGCGCCATCGGCCTCGCGTCGCGCGTCGCGCGTGAACGAACGCATCCGCACGACGGCAAGAACGAGGATCAGCAGCAGCAGCCCGACGAAGGCGCTGAGCACCACGAGCACGAGGACGGGATTCTCGACAATCGACATGGCCCTACACCCGCGATCGCGCCCGCGCGGGATGGCGCCGGCAACGTGCGGTCGCGAGCGATGGTGGCGCAATCGCGAGGCAGGCCGGCACGCTCGCGCGCGACGTCATCGGTAGAACCCGGCGTACCACTCGACGAGCGGTGCGCCGTGGAGGCCGGCCACGATCGCGGCAACGGCCAGGAACGTCCCGAACGGCAGCTTCAGCTGCCGGGTGCCGCGTCCCGCGAGCATCAACCCGACGCCGACGACGGCGCCAGAGGCCGACGCGAGGAGCAGCGTCAGCAGCATCAGTTCCCATCCGAGCACCGCGCCGATCATCGCGAGCATCTTGACGTCGCCGAATCCGAGGCCATCGACGCCGCGCACGCGCAGGTAGAGTTCGGCAATGGCCCACGGGATGGCGCCACCGGCGACGATGCCGATCAGCGACGACATCCATCCCGGCGCGACGGCGAAAGACGCGGCGAAGCCGACGGCGATGCCGCCGAGCGTGATCTCGTCGGGCAGGATCTGGTGCTCGAGGTCGATGGCAAACAGGGCGACCATCGCGGCCGCGAACGCGAGGCGCACGGCGAGGATCCACTCCGGGCCAATGACGAGGAAGTGCCAGAGGAAGAGCGCGCCGGTCAGCGCCTCGACGATCGGGTAGCGGATCGACACGGGCGCGCGGCACGCGGCGCACCGTCCGCCGATGAGCGCATACCCCAGCAGCGGGATGTTGTGGTACCAGCGGATGGGCGCGTGGCACGACGTGCAGTTCGACGGCGGGAACGACACCGACAGATCGCGCGGCAGCCGGTAGATGACGACGTTGAGGAAGCTGCCGATGGCGAGCCCCATCAACGTGACGAAGATTCCGACGAGGGCGTAGGGGGGCGGCTGCATCAGCGCATCACGTCGGCGCGCGGGTCGGTCGGCAGGGGACGCAGGCTCGAGTCGTCGGGGCCGGCGCCGTCGCCCCCCCACCGCCCCCCGGAGAACACCCGTCCCCCGGGGGCGCGTGGCCCCCCCCACCG
>JAEUQQ010000664.1 GCA_016789685.1 Acidobacteriota bacterium
TCCGCGCCCGCCTCTGCCTCCCAACACCGATGTTCCGCACGCCTCGGGCATCAACCGTCCGCGACTCCGCGTGGCCCGGGTCTCCCACGCAGCCGTGGGGCGCCTGGCCACCCTGCCCCGGGGGGGAGCAGGGGATCCGCATTCGATTGTGCTCGTGCCGAAGCGGCCAGGCGTGCTCGGTCCGGCGGCCTGCGAAGGAGCCGGATCGGGGCGAGAGCTGGGAGGATCTCGCGGCGAGGCGCTTCGTGCTACGGGCGACGAATATGCGCCTTGTGACGCTGGCGTGTCAACACGAAAAACCCCAACATCTTGTGGCCATGTTTTAGGTCAGGCGCAAGATGTTGACGCCTGTGGAAATTGACGCCAGCACCCGCAACCCGTTGTCCGCCAGCAGGTTCGACCGCACGGAGGCCTCGCAGACGAGAACACCGCGCCCGCGGTACCTCATCCACTGATGGCGGGGCCACCCCCGGGCCACGTCCGTGCGACAGTCGCGCCTGTAGTTGACATGATCAACTAAATTCTGCCATCCTGCGTGGCGCCGCCACCGTCGTCCCACGCTCCCGTCCCCTGTGAGGTGCCCATGGCCCGCGTCGCCGCTGCCCGCATCAGCGCCATCCGCCACTTCAACCGGTTCTACACGCGGCAGATTGGGCTGCTCAACTCCGGCCTCCACCAGACGCCCTACGGGCTCACCGATGCCCGCCTGCTCTACGAGATCGCCAAGCACGCCGACATCACGGCCGGAGATCTCGGCAAGCGGCTCGATCTCGACAAGGGGCAACTGAGCCGCGCACTCAACGGCCTCAAGCGACGACACCTGGTCATCGCGCGGCAGTCAGCCACCGACAAGCGCCGGCAGCACCTCGCCCTCACCGACGCCGGGCACGCCGCCTTCGCGCAACTCGACGCGGCCGCCCGCAACGAAGTGGGCGCGCGCCTCGAGCGCCTCGGGCCAGGCGAGCAGGAGCGCCTCGTCGCCGCGATGCGAGTAGTCGAAACCATCCTCGGCGCCGAGCCCGCGGCGCCGTCGCCGATCGTGTTGCGCGGGCACCAACCCGGCGACCTGGGCTGGGTCGTCGAGCGGCACGCCGCGTTCTACTGCGCCGGACTTGGCTGGGATCAGACGTTCGAGGGACTCGTGGCGACCATCGTCGCGCACTACATCGAACACTTCGACCCCGCGCGCGAACGCGCCTGGTTCGCGGAGCGCGACGGCGAACGCCTCGGTTGCGTCTTCCTGGTGAAGAAGACGGAGACGGTCGCGCAGTTGCGCATGCTGCTCGTCGAGGAACACGCGCGTGGCCTCGGACTCGGCCGGCAACTCGTCGACGCCTGCATCGCGTTCGCGCGCCAGGCGGGCTACGAGGCGATCACCTTGTGGACCAACCACGAACTCGACGCCGCCCGCCACATCTACGCCGCCACGGGCTTCGTCCACACAGACACCGAGACGCACGTCGCCTACGGCACCAACTTCGTCAGCGAAACCTGGAATCTCGATCTCCGCCGCTGACCCACCGGGCGGATCGGCTGTTGCACATCGCCATCCCCCCCACTGCCCCACCGTCGGACAACCGGCCGCCACACGCGCCAACGCGTCACCCACCGGAGTCGTCTTACCCTCCCCCATCCCCCAATCCGATCCAATTGGGGCCAGACCCCGATTCGGGGGTTTTTCGCAAATCAGGCCGGTAGTGGGCCGATGCACCCGATTTCGGGTCAGGCCCTCATCATCGGGCGGAGGCGGGGCGACAACGGGGGGTTCCGGTCAGGGGCGGTGGCGGTCGATCCAGGCGGCCCAGAGCGGGAAGAGCCACATCGACAGCCCGACGAGGGCGACGGTAAAGGCGCTGGGTGGGGGCGGCGCGAAGGGGCCGCTGATCCAGATGACGCCGACCAGCGTGACGAGTGCCACGAAGGCCCCGCGTCCTGCGGCGTCACGCGCCGGATGGGCACGCCGGTACAGCACGACGCCGGCCACCAGCAGCGCGCCCTCGACGAGGAACGTTGCGGGGATGGAGTCCCAGAGTCCGAGCCCCACCAGCGGCCCAGCTGGCCAGATTGGAAGGTCGGGCCGATGCACCAGCACGTCAAGCAGCCAGTGCGACGCGACAAGTGCGCCCACGACGACACCGGCGTGCAGGGTCTCGAGCCGCGTCATGGCCAGCGCCCCGCCCAGGACGCTCCACCCGAGCACGGTGGCGAGACTGTGCGACCACGGATAGTGATCGAACGCCAGCGGCGTGAACGCGGTGTTGCCGGGATCGATGCGCACCGACTCGATGCCGGCCAGCAGCATCAGCGGCCAGAGGAGGTCGAGGGCAAAGGCCGCCGCCACGAGCACGGCAAGCGGTACGCGGGGCGCGGCACGCTTTGCGCCGAGGGCGACCGCAAGGTGTCCGACGAACATCGCGAGAGGATACTCCGCACCCGCCCGACGCGACGAGCCTAGCGGCTGCAGGCCGGCGGCAGAATCCGCCGACCCGAGTAGCGGGGCCCATCCTCTGGAAGCGTCCACACCATCTTCGGATCGATGCCCGGCCCCACCGGAATCACCAGCATCCCGCAGACACGGTGCAGGCGGTCGGCGCGACGCACGGTCTGCCCGTCGTCTGGCCCGCCCTGTTGCCGCGGTGCTGGCGTCACGAACGTCGGCACCGGTGCGACGGGCACCCCGATGCGGGGACGGGCTCCGAAGACCATCGCGAACGCATCCTTCGGGCGACCGCCAATCGGCGAGGGCGAGGTGGTCCTGGCTGAAGGTCCGCCCTGCGGGGGCGCCGCCACGACGACCGAGGGCGACTCGGACGGACTCACCACCTGCGCCACGTCGGGGGCGTGCGCCACGCCCATTCCGACCAGGAGCCCGAACACCAGTGCTGACATGGCATCCCCCGAGTCCCGACGTTCCCGCCTGTCTCTGACGCCCCAGCCGGCCCTCTGGCCGGGCGCCGGGACGACCCGCGGCGCCCGCCGTCCGTCAGCGGCCGATCAGTCCCTTGGCCAGCGCCTCGGCCTTGTCGGCCAGGTACGCCGCAAACATGTAGTTGCGGGCGGTCAGCGCACCTTCGGCCTGGTCGACGAATCGCCGCGCCGTCTCGTACTGCATGCGCGCATCACCGCTCATGGTGGCCAGGGTGACCTTGTTCAGGGCCACCGACGCGCGGCCAATCGTCGCGCGGATGCGGCGGCCCGTCTCGGTGTCGTCGGCGATCTGCGGTGTGCGCAGCGGTGGCGTCGGCACCGTCGCCTGGGCCGGGGGCGTCGCCTCGGCCTGGGGAGCGTCGGGTTTGGCGGTATCGGGCTTCGCTTCGGCCGGCCGCTCAGGACGCGGGCGCGGCCGCGAGGGGCGCGACGGCGCCGGGCGCGCCTCGACCTCGGGTTCGGGTGCCTGCGGCTCTTCGACCGGCGCCTCGGCGAGCGGCGCGAACACCCGCGGCGGGATCACCGGCACCACCAGTCCCGGGGCCTCGGCCGGGGCCGTCTTGCGTGGTGCCGTCGCGCAGGCACCGGCCGCCAGCGAAATCCACGCACACGCCAGCGCCAGCACGACCTGGTGCTGTCGACATCCCCGACCGTGCCCTCGTGCCCGAAGTCCGCTCGCCATGGCTCACGTCGCCGCCGGCAACACCAGCCGGAAGGTCGTCCCGTGTCCGGGGGTCGACTCTACTTCGACGCTCCCGTCGTGCAAATGGATGGCCCGGTAGACCATCGACAACCCGATGCCGCTGCCCCCGTCCTTGGAGGTGTAGTAGAGGTCGAAGATGCGGGGCAGGGCCTCGGGCGGAATCCCGACGCCCGTGTCAGAAACGGCGATCAGCACGCGGTCGCCGCCGAGCACGCGGCCGCTGCACCGCAGGACGCCACCGGTCGGCATCGCCTGCAGGGCGTTGAGCACCAGGTTCATCAGCGCCTGCTTCATCATGGCGACGTCGACGGCAATCGGCGGCAGGTCGCCGACCTCGTTGACCATCCGCACCGACTGGGCGCGGGCCTCCTCGTCGACCACGCGCAGCACCTCGTCGCACATCGTGCGCGGATCCACCGGCGTGATGTCGAGTTCCTCGGGCCGGCTGAAGCGCAGGAAGCCCTGGACCACCGAGTCGAGGCGCCGGATCTCGTCGGCAATCACGCCGACGTGCCGCAGGGC
>JAEUQQ010000723.1 GCA_016789685.1 Acidobacteriota bacterium
TGTTCGAGATCTCGACCGACAAGGTCGATGCCGAGATCCCCTCGCCCGTGGCCGGCGTGCTGGCCGAGATCCGGGTGAAGGAGGGCGAGACCGTGCCCGTCGATTCGGTCGTCGCCGTCATCGCGGCGCCAGGCGAGGCGACGGCGCCCGCGCCCGCGCCGGAAGCGGCGGAGCCTGCCGTGGCTGCCGACGCGACGGCTGCGTCAGCGGATGCGGCCGCGACGCCGGGCGAACCGGCGCGCGGCGAGGGTGAAGCGGATGCCGATGTCCTGCGGCGCACGAAGTCGTCGCCGCTCGTGCGCAGGATCGCCGAGGAGCACAACGTCGACATCGCCGCCGTGCCAGGGACCGGCCTCGGCGGGAGGGTGACCAAGAGAGACATCCTGGATCACATCTCCGCCGTTGCCGCTGGCGCGCCCGCGGCGCCGACGAATGTGCCGGTCGCGTCGGCGGCTGGGAGCCTTCCCTCGGTGGCCGTGCCTGTGGCGAGGGCGGGTGAGCGCGTCGAAATCGTGCCCATGACGGTCATGCGGAGGAAGATCGCCGAGCACATGATCCTGAGCCGGAAGACGTCGGCGCACGTGCACTCGGTGTTCGAGTTCGACTACACGAGCGTGCTGAAGATCCGCCAGCAGAAGAAGGCCGAGTACGAGGCCAACGGCGCGAAGCTGACCGTGATGTCGTTCATCTGCAAGGCCGTCATCGACGGGTTGCGCGCCGTGCCCATCATGAACAGCTCGGTCGATGGCGACGCGGTCGTCTACAAGAAAGACATCAATCTCGGCATCGCGGTCGCCCTCGAACAGGGGCTGATCGTGCCTGTCGTGCGCAACGCCGACGAGAAGAACCTGCTGGGCCTCGCGCGCAGCATCGCCGACATCGCGCACCGCGCGCGCAACAAGCAGCTCAAGCCCGACGAAGTGGCGGGCGGCACGTTCACCATCACCAATCCCGGCGTGTTCGGGACGCTGTTCGGGATGCCGATCATCAACCAGCCGCAGGTCGCCATCCTGGGCGTGGGCGCGATCGAGAAGCGTGTTGTCGTCACCGACGATGACAGCATCGCGATCCGGTCGAAAGGCTATATGACGATCGGCTACGACCACCGCATCGTCGACGGGGCGACGGCCGACGCGTTCATGTCGGTGGTGAAGCGGTCGATCGAGACATGGGATCCGGCAAACACGTAGGGGCGCATCATGATGCGCCCCCGTGCACGACGATGCGCCCCCTGTGCGTGATGGTGCGCCCCCCGTGCACGATGATGCGGTCGCCCCGGCCATGAGCGCCGCCCACGTGCATGGCGATGCCCCCGCCCGCCAAGGCGATGGGTCCGTGCCCCGGGCCCTCCTGCAGGTGCGCCGCCTGGGGACGGTGGCGTACGACGAGGCTGCGGCCCTGCAGAAGGACCTGGTCGAGCAGCGCCGGCGAGGCGAGATTCCCGACCAGTTGCTGCTGCTCGAGCATCCGCACGTCATCACGCTCGGCGTGAAGGTGCGCGACGACCGTTCGCACGTGGTGGCGCCGGCCGAGGTGCTGGCCGCCGAGGGCATCCAGGTCGAGGAGTCGGGCCGCGGGGGCGACGTGACGTACCACGGCCCCGGACAATTGGTCGGCTACCCCATCCTGCAACTCGAGGAGGGGCGGCACGACCTGCACCGCTACGTGCGCGACATCGAAGAGGCGCTGATACGCGCGCTGGCCGAGCTTGGCGTGTCGGCGGGGCGGATTGCCGGCCTCACGGGCGTCTGGGTCGGCGACGAGAAGATCGCCGCGATCGGCGTCCGCGTGTCCCGGTGGATCACCAGCCACGGCTTCGCCCTGAACCTGACCACCGACCTGGCGCGGTTCGGGATGATCGTGCCCTGCGGCATCACCGATCGCGGCGTGACCTCACTCGAGCGCTTGATCGGCCCGTTCGACAGAGAATCGGCCGAAGCCATTGTCGTGCAACACTTTGCCAACGTCTTCGACCGCCAGATCTAGGCGGGGTCACATCTTTCATTGACGCATTTTGCACGACCTGACCCCGTTGGCATGGGGCCAGGTCGTGCGTTTTGCTGCAATGAAAGATGTGACCCCATCGAAAAAATATCTGCTCAAAATCTATTCAGCGCGGAATAACTCGTGCCGGGCGGGGTTCTTCATGTCGGAGGGCATGATTCCCGTGATTCGACACAGTGACGCCGAAACCCACCTCATCGAACGACTCCGCGCCGGCGATGCGTCGGCCGTTGGTGACCTCGCGCACCACTACGGCCCAAAGATCCATCAGCTCGCGTTGCGATACATGAAGAACAAGGAAGACGCCGAAGAAGTGACCCAGGACGTCCTCCTCAAGGTGTTCAGGAAGATCGACGCCTTCCGCGGCGACTCCGCCCTGTCGTCGTGGATCTACCGCATCACGTTCAATGCCGCGATGTCGCGCCTGCGCAACTCGAAGTTCAGCCGCCCGGCCGAAGTGTCGGCCGAAGAGGTGCTGCGTGGAGGGGCGTCCGATGCCGATGGTCCGCGCCCGATGCGCGAGGTCGCCGACTGGTCGTCGCTGGGCGACGAGGCGTTCCTGCGTGCGCAGCTGCGCGAACAGCTCGCCGAGGCGATGAAGGACCTGCCGCCCATCTACCGCGTGCCGGTGGTGCTGCGTGACCTGCAGGGCCTGTCGACCGAGGAAGCCAGTGCCGTGCTCAACGTCAAGAGCCAGACCCTCAAGTCGCGCCTGCACCGCGGGCGCCTGATCCTGCGCCAGCGCCTGGCGGCGTTTGGCGGTGGCCTGACGCTCTATCCCGCGGCGTCGTGATCCGGCGCCAGGCTACCGCCTGAGGGCGCGTTCGACCGCCAGCGTCTGCGACATCGACAGCGGCGCGACGTCGACCGACGCCACGCCTGTCGCGTCGAGCCGCGCGCTCGCCATCCCGACGCCGCCGACCGCGTCGCCGACGTCAACCGTCGTCAAGCAGGTGAAGCGGCGGTGCGACGCGGTCAGGCAGGCCGTGGCGGCCGCCGAGGCCGCCGAGGCGAGCGCACAGGGGCCGAGTGGCCAGGTCGACGAGAGCGCGCGCTCGACCTTGCGGCGCGTCTGGTGCGAACACACGTCGTCGGCCCGCCGATCGCCCACGACCGCCGCATCCCAGGCGACCACGATCGCATGGGGCGGAACACCCGCGAGCGGCAGCCGCACGTCGAGCGCCGACACCCCCAGCTGCGCTGCCAGCAGGGCGCGTCCCGCAGACGCCAGCGCATGGGGCGCAGTACCGAAGACGCGTCCGCGACGTCCCGGCACCTCGAGCAGCGCGTGCTCGATCAGCCATCGATGCGTATTGCCTGCGCACAGGATCGGGGCATCGGCGTTGGCGCGTCCTGCCCGGGCCACCACCGCCAGCGCCGACTCGCCCTGCAGTTCGGCACATGGCTCCGCTGCGGAATCGGCCACGATGATGAGTGACGCCGACGCGCACGCCGCGCCATCGGCTGCCCACTCGAGGCTGGTGCGGCTGCCCTCGATGGCGCCTGACTGGCGGATGTCGAGGGCCTTGCCCGCCGCCACCTCGTGCATGGGATCGACCAGCACGATCGCGCGGCACCAGCCCGTCCGCGCCAGGCGTTCGGCGACGGCGGCGCCGATGTGACCGGCTCCGAGGATGGCGACACGAGACATGCGCCCGGTATTCTAGTCCCTGCGCGCGAGCGCGGTCGTCCGGGGCGACGACCAGCGGCGCCCTGGCCCACGACGGACCGCGGACCGCCTGTGCACGACCTTCTGAGGAATCGACACGCCAATGGCAGACAACTTCACGGGCAAGGTGGCACTCATCACGGGCGGTTCGCGCGGCATCGGGTACGCGATTGCCGAACAGTTCGGCGCACGCGGCGTCAAGGTGGCCATCACCGGCACGTCACAAGGCAACCTCGATCGTGCGAAGGCGGCGCTCGCCGCCAAGGGGATTGCCGCCGAAGCCATCGTCGCCGACGTGCGTGACCGTGCGCAGGTGCAGGCGATGGTCGATCGCACCGTGGCGGTGTTCGGTGGGCTCGACATCCTCGTCAACAACGCCGGCGTCGGGCGGTTCGTGCACGCGGCCGACATGACCGTCGAGCAGTGGCACGACGTGATCGACACGAATCTGACCGGCGTCTTCTACTGCTGCAGTGCGGCCCTTCCGCACCTGCGGGCCCGCAAGGGGGGCTACATCCTCAACATCAGCAGCCTGGCCGGAAAGAACAACTTCGTTGGCGGTTCGGCCTACTGCGCGTCGAAGGCGGCCCTCAACGCCTTCAGCGAGACGTTGATGTTGGAGGTCAGGCAGGAAGGCATCCGCGTCAGCTACGTGATGCCGGGATCCGTGAGCACGGAGTTCGGCGGACGGACTCCCACCGCCGCCGAGGCGTGGAAGCTCACGGCCGACGATGTGGCGCAGGTGGTGGTCGACCTCGTGGCGCACAACCCGCGCAGCCTGCCCAGCCGCGTCGAGATTCGCCCGTCGATGCCGGCAAAGTGAGGCGAAGGGGTCAACGACGCGCCCCCTTCCAGGCCCATGCCAGGGCGGGGGCCACGAACAGTGTAGCCAGCCCTCCGGCGAGGACGCGCGGGCCGAGCGTCGTGTGGTCGAGCACGAACGCCGTGGCGTAGCCCGAGGCGGCCGACATGAAGGTGAGCACCGCGAGGTCGATCGCGAACACGCGGCCGCGCAGGTGATCGGGCACGTTCAGTTGCAGCAGGACGGTGCTCGCCACCCAGAGCACCGATCCCGCGGCGTGCGCGCCGACGATCGCCAGTGCGGCAATCCAGATCGACGGCGCGATCGCCAGCCCGGCGTAGCAGAGGCCCACCGCCGCATACGACGGCGCCACGCCGCGGGCGAGGCGCCGCTCGTCTGACCCGAGCAGCGCCTTGACCATCCACGCGCCGAGGCCGGCGCCAACGCCTCGTGCGGCGTACAGGATGCCGATCCCACCCGCAGCGCCCTCGCCCAGGCGGAACACGCGCTCGCCGAACACCGTGAGCAGCAGCAGGATGCCGCCGGCCATCGCCCACGCGCCCTTGATGCTGACGTAGGCGAGGATGTCGCGGCGCGATGCGAGGAAGGCCACGCCCACCGACAACCCTGCGCCGCGGTGCGGCGCGGCGGTCGCGGGCGGGGTGACGGGCATGGCTGGCGGCCGGATCTGCGCCAGGAAGTACGCCGAGGCCGCGAACGACAGCGAGTTGAGGACGAACGCGAAGTCGCGCCCGAACCACTGCGCCACGAGTCCGCCAACCGACGCGCCGACGGCAAGCATCACCGCCCACGTCGCGCTCGAGAGCGAGTTGGCGGGCAGCAACTCGTCGCGCGACACGAGGCTCGGCATGATGGCCGATCGCGCGGGCTCGAAGAAGCTCGTGGCCAGGACGGCACCGCCGACGATGACGTAGGCCAGCCACACGGTGCTCGCGCTGTCGACGAGCACCAGGCCGAGCACGATGACCGCGCGGCAGATGTCGGCCGCGATCATCACGCGGCGGCGATCGAATCGGTCGACGAGCGCGCCCGCCCACGGGCCGAGCAACGCGCTGGGCAACTGCTGGACGACCATCATGACGGCCACCGCGGTCGCCGACCCGGTGAGGTCGAGCAGCAGCGCGTAGACGGCGATGGCGTTGAACCAGTCTCCGAGCTGGCTCACGACCTGCCCGAGCCACAGGAAGCGGAAGTTCCGGTTGCCGCGCAGCAAGGCGGCGTAGGTCAGTTCGCGCGACGCCACACCCGTCCCCGTCGTGACGCGTGCCGTCGGCCGCGCCCGCTATACTGCACGGTGCCATGCCCCGGCACCTCGGCTCGTACCGCGTCGTCAAGCGACTCGGCGACGGCGGACTCGGTGACGTCCACCGTGCTGTCGATGATACCCATCACCGCGACGTCGTCATCAAGACGCTCGATGCCTCGCGCGGCATGTCGCCAGCCGACCGCGATCGGCTGCTGGCCGACGCGTTCATCGCAGCTGGCGTCTCGCATCCCGCGATCGCACGACTGTACGACATCACCGACGTCGACGGGCGTACGGCGCTGGTGTTCGAGGCCGTGGACGGCGAGACGCTCGACGGCAGGCTTGCGCGTGGGCCGATGCTCGCCGCCGACGCGCTGCGGATCGTGACTGCGCTGGTCGATGGCCTCGCGCAGGCCCACGCCAGCGGCCTGGCGCACCTCGACCTGAAGCCGGCGAACATCCGGCTCGACGACGAGCTGAGGCCCAAGATCCTCGACTTCGGCCTGGCGTCGTGGACGCGTGGCGGGGCGGTCCGCGAGGCCGCGGCCGCCAATCCCGGTGCGCGGGCGCGCCAGTGGGCGGGCACGATCGAGTACCTGTCGCCCGAGCAGGCGCTCGGCGAACGTGGCGATCACCGCTCCGACCTGTGGAGTGTGGGGGTGATCTTCTTCGAGTTGCTGACGCGCCGCCGTCCCTTCAGGGGCGAGACGTCGATGGACGTCCTCGTGAGCATCCTGCGGGCGCAGGTGCCACGCGTGACCGAGGTCTGGCCTGCGCTGCCTGCGGCGTATGGCGACGTGGTGGCGCGGTGCCTGTCACGCGCGCTCGACACGCGGTACCAGTCGGCCGACGACCTCCTGGCCGACCTGCAGCGGCTTCGCGGCCTGCCGGTCCCGCTCGACTTCGCGCCATCACCGATGCGCGTGCGCATTCCCCAGGCCATCTACCGCCGCGGGCTGATCGCCGGCCTGACCCTGACCGGCCTTGCCCTCGCCGTTGGCTGGTGGGTGGTGACCCGCTGAGGCGGGGTCACATCTTTCATCGTCACTTTTCGCATGCTCTGACCCCTGTCTGCCGCAGGCCCACCTGGGCTCACCCGGGGACAGAGCATGCAAAACGCGATGAAGAAAGATGTGACCCCTACTCGTCGTGGTCGGCGGCGGCCGCGGGGAGCATCGGGAGGCCCGTCGGCGTCGCCGGGCCCAGCAGGCCCACCTGCGAATAGGTCAACAGCTTCTCGCGCGTGTCGATGATGTCGAGGTTCCGCATCGTCAACTGCCCGATACGATCCTGCGGCGTGAAGAAGACCTCGTCGCCCTTCTCCATCGTCAGGCGCTCGGGCTTGTAGGTCAGGTGCGGGCTCGTCGTGTCGAGCAGCGAATAGTCGTTGCCGCGACGCAGTTCGAGCGTCACTTCGCCCGTCACTACGCGCGCCACCCACCGCTGCGCCGACTCGCGAAGCATCATCGACTGCGAATCGAACCAGCGGCCCTGGTACAGCAACCGGCCGAGGCGCCGGCCGTTCGTCCGGTACTGCTCGATCGTGTCTTCGTTGTGGATGCCCGTCACCAGGCGCTCGTACGCGATGTAGAGCAGCGCCAGGCCGGGCGCCTCGTAGATGCCGCGGCTCTTGGCCTCGATGATGCGGTTCTCGATCTGGTCAGACATCCCCAGGCCGTGGCGGCCGCCAATCGCGTTGGCCTCCATGAACATCTCGAGCGGCGTGGCGAAGGTCTGCCCATTGATCGCGACCGGCATCCCTTCCTCGAACCTGATGCTCACGGTCTCGGGCTTGATGGCCACCTCATCGCGCCAGAACGCCACGCCCATGATCGGCTTGACGATCGTGATGCCCTTGTTGAGGAACTCGAGATCCTTGGCCTCGTGCGTCGCGCCGAGGATGTTGGAGTCGGTCGAGTACGCCTTGTCGGCGCTCATCTTGTACTCGAAGCCGGCGCCCTCCATGTAGGCCGACATCTCGGCGCGCCCGCCGAGTTCGTCGATGAACTGCTGGTCGAGCCAGGGCTTGTAGATCCGCAGGTTCGGGTTCGCCAGCAGGCCGTAGCGGTAGAAGCGCTCGATGTCGTTGCCCTTGAACGTGCTCCCGTCGCCCCAGATGTCGACGCCGTCCTCGTGCATCGCCGCCACCAGCATCGTGCCCGTGACGGCACGCCCGATGGGGGTCGTGTTGAAGTACGTCTGGCCGGCGGTCGAAATGTGGAACGCCCCGCACTGGAGCGCGGCGAGCCCCTCGGCGACGAGTTGCTCGCGGCATTCGATCAGGCGCGCCTTCTCGGCCCCGTACGACATCGCGTTGCGGGGAATCTGCTCGTAGTCGTCCTCGTCGGGCTGGCCGAGATGGGCGGTGTAGGCGTAGGGGATGGCGCCCTTCTGCCGCATCCAGTGCAGTGCGGCGCTCGTGTCGAGGCCGCCAGAGAATGCGATGCCGACTTTCTCTCCGGTGGGAAGCTTCTGCAGGATGTTGGCCACGTCTGGTCTCCGAAACCCTGCATGATACGTGATCTGCGGCCGCGGGCCCGCAGGCTATGTCACGGCGGGCGTGCGGCGGGCCAGGCGAGGGGCCGCCAGCAGCGCGATGCCGAACAGCCCCAGCGAGACGACGAGCGTGCCGGCCTCTGCCAGGCGAACGTCCTCGGCCACGAGCTTCACCGCAAACACGACGAGCGCCGGGTAGAGCAGCCGGCCGAGATCGGCGCCGCGTTCGTGGCGGGTGGCGAGCGCGAGCACGACCGCAGCGGCCGCGAGCACGACGGCGCGCAGCATCGCCAGCGGGCCGGGCGCGGCCGGCATGCCTGCGAACAGGGGGGCCATGACCAGGACCACCGCCGTTCCGCAGCCAGACACCACGACCAGCGCGACGACGACGCGCGGGACCTTCGTCAGCAGGGCGTCGCGAGCCGGCGCCGCGACGGCGAGACTCGCGCCGGCGGCCACCAGCGCGATCCACGCGGGCGAC
This sequence comes from Acidobacteriota bacterium, assembly GCA_016789685.1. Taxonomy (GTDB): domain Bacteria; phylum Acidobacteriota; class Vicinamibacteria; order Vicinamibacterales; family JAFNAJ01; genus JAEUQQ01. The sequence goes on from JAEUQQ010000723.1 coordinate 8,720, forward strand.
GCCAGTGACGGCCATCCCTCGACCGGCGTGCCGGTGAAGGCAACCACCGCCGCCGCGAACAGCCCCGAGATGCCCGCCGCCATCGTCACGTAGACGGCGCAGTGCAGCACGAGGGCCACCCTGGCGAACCGGTTGGCCATCACGGCCGCGAGCACGGCGAGGCCCGACAACGCCACGGCCAGCGCGTGCGGCGCCAGCACCACGCTCGCGCCCGTCAGCGTCAGCACCAGGGCAAGCGTCGCGTAGAAGTAGAAGTTCTCGCCAAGTCCCTGGTGCCGATCGACGAACGCAAACGCGGCACCGTAGCATCCGGCGCCCAATGCCAGCGCAACCGCGCCGAGCGCGAGTTCGCCCGTCCCCACCCGCTGCGCGACGCTGACGGCGCCGCCGAGTCCGACCGCCAGCACCGCGACTGTCTGGACCACCTCGAACGGGATGACCAGGCGACCCTTGACGAGCGTGCGCAAGGCAATCATCGCGAGGTAGCCGCCGAGCAGCAGCAACTGGAGCGCGATGGCCACTGCCGGGGCCTCCGGGCGCCCCGGGCGTACGGCCCGCGTGGCGATCTCGATGACCGCGAGGTTCGCGACGATGGCTGCCGGCCAGCGCATCCAGTGCCAGTCGCGGTCGTACCCGAGCCACAGTGTTGCGAAGCCCATCAGGATGAGGACGAGCGTGCCCGCCGCAATCCCCCCAACGACCATGACGAGCCCGGCGATGGTCACCACACCGCCGACGGTCGCGAACCCCGCCAGGCTCTGGATCCGGTGGACCCACGCGACTGCGAGCGCGATCGCGACGAAGGCGCCGACGAGTCCCATCGCCATCGGCGGCGTGACGAAGGCGAAGCGCGTCGTGGCTTCCCAGGCGACTGGCAGCCCGATGGTGCTGGCCGCCAGCGCGTGGAAGGCTGCGCTCAGCCGCTGACCGCGCCCCGCGGCCCGACCCGACGCGCCGATGAGCGCGCAGGCGTAGAGCAGGCCGAGGACGATGCCGGCTGCATGCGGCAGGCGGCCGGCGTCGGTGAGCGCCCGCAACAGGAACGCCCCGCCGAAGACGATGAAGGTGCGCCCGAGCAGCGGGAGCACGAGGCCGCTCTCGAAGGCCGTAGGCGCCAGGTCCCCTGCCCCCAGCGCGGGAGGAGCTGCAGCATCGACGACTGGCGGTGCCTGGGCAGGTGTGGTCACCCAGGCCGCAGTGGTGCGTTCGAGTGCTCCGAGGCGCGCGTCGAGCGCTGACAGTGCAGCCTCGATCCGATCGAGGCGTTCCGCGACCTGCACGACGTCGTCGGTCATCGCGGCCTCCGCGAAGACGGTCAGTGGTGCGCGGCGTGCGGCTCATCGCCCCATGGCGGGAGCAGCCGCAGCAGGACGATCAGGATCGCGAACGGCAACGCCATCACGATGAGCGCAGGTAGCAGGCCCTCGCGTGTCGCGAAGCCCATCTTGTACGTCGTGTAGCCAAGGAAACTCTTCGAGAACAGCTGGCCGCCAATCACGACGTTCCACCGCATCGCGAGAATGCCGACGATCGCGAGCGAACCCGCCGTGACGTACATCCAGCGCCGCGTGGCGTCGGCGAAGTGCTTCACCTGCACGATCGCGAGCAACGCCAGCGGGACCAGCGTCCCGATGATGATCTGCACGACAATCTGCGAGGTGAACAGGCGCGTCTTGACCATGAAATCGAGCGCGCGGAACGATTCGTCGGATTCGTACATCCGGTGTATGAGGTCGAGCGACTCGAGCGAGAAATCGACCACGAACACGTAGAACAGGTACCGCGCGATGGTGTCGAGGCAGAGCATGTCGACTTCGACCCTGCGCAGCTTGCACGACGCCACGTAGATCAGCATGACCGCCGCGATGCCAGAGACGATCGCCGAGAAGAGGAAGACGATCGGCATGAGCGGCGTCGACCACCAGGGGTTGGCCTTGATCGAGCCGAAGATGAAGCCGACGTACCCGTGCAGGAGGAAGGCCGACGGGATCCCGATGATGGTGAGCACGTAGCCGATCCGGTCGTCGACGCGCAGCGCGCCCGGGCTGATGTTGTCGGATCCCAGCGTCAGGACGCTGTAGAACCAGCGCAACAGGCCCGTGCTCCGCTGCTTCATCAGGACGATGTCACGCCGGTAGTCGAACCAGATCTCGAGGAGCAGGACGACCATCAGGTACCACAGGTAGACGAAGCCGAACATGGCCATTGCCGACTCGCGATGCGGCGTGAGGAACATCGCGAACGACCGCTCGGGGTGCCCGAGGTGCATCTGCAGCGGCAGCGGCGCCACCAGCAGGAAGGCGAGCGCCGTGAGCAGCGCGAGGCGGTACGTCGGCTTGACGGCCGCGACGTTGAACACGCGTTCGAGCGACGCGAGGATGAACGCCCCGGCCACGAGCCCGGTCACGAAGGGATAGAGCACGATCAGGACGCTCCACTGCAGCTCGAGCTCGTTGGGATAGATGAACCCGTCGACGCCTGGCATCTGGCCGCTCCCCTCAGCGAACGGCCCCGTCGAGGCCGTTGTAGTACATCTTGGAACCCGTCGCCATCTGCGGCTTGAGCACGTGCACCTTGTGCGTCCGCAGGAACTCGTGCACCGTATCCTTCGGGTTCTTCAGGTCGACCAGTTGCCGCGCCGCCGTCGGGCAGGTCTCGCAGCAGGCCGTCGTCAGACCCCTGGTGATGCGGTGGTAGCACAGGGAGCACTTGTCGACGGTGTGCGTGCGCTCGTCGATGTAGCGGCAGCCATAGGGGCAGGCCTGCACGCAGTAGCGGCATCCGAGGCACCGCGACGAATCGACGAGCACGACGCCGTCGGGCGCGTCGAACGTCGCGCCGACGGGGCAGACCTGCGTGCAGGGCGAGTGCTCGCAGTGGTTGCACAGCTTCGGCACGAAGAAGATCTTGAACGTGCTGGTCTCGCCGTCGATGTCGGGGAAGCCGTCGTAGGCGCCGTTGGGGGAATCGACCTGCGGGTGGTCGAGGTCGGCCGGGTCGATCACGTACCGCTCGACCCACGTGCGGAAGTGCCCGGGCTCGTTGGGGACGTCGTTCTCGTTCTTGCACGCCTTCACGCACGAGCCGCAGCCGATGCACTTCTCGATGTCGAGGATCATCCCCCACCAGTGATCGGTGGTGGTGTAGTTGGGCGAGGCCTCGGGGGCACCGGACATGACGTGTTCCCACGCCACCATCGCGGCACCGGTGAGCGCGATGCACTTCCCGAACCCGACGAGCACGGAACGGCGATCGAGATCCATGTCGGCCTCCTTACGAGATCGCCGGATGGTGAGGCTGGTGGCACGTCGTGC